>NZ_JBFFKR010000011.1:0-36456 GCF_041555295.1 Ancylomarina sp.
CAATTATTGGAAGAACGCTATGGAAAAGCACCAGCCTTAATGCTGTCAGTGCTCATTTTCTTATTCATGACGATTACAGCTGCCTCACAAATTGTGGGAATTGGTATATTCTTCGAAAAGTTTCTACACTTAGATTATAAGATGTCAGCCATTATTGGAACAGGGATTGTCTTACTCTATTCATTTTTCGGAGGATTCAATGCTGTTGTTCGCACCGACATCATTCAATTTGTCTTCCTATTATCCGCATCGATTTTGGTCTTTGCTTATGCCTACTATTATTCAGGAGGCATATCAGCTATAAAAAGCATAGCCGAAGCAAAGGATATGAAGGATTATTTTTCATTCGACCATCAGTTGTCAAGTAATATGGTTTACATCATCACATTTGGATCTGCCTGGATGATACAAGCCAATGTGTGGCAACGCATTTCAGCTGCACGCACACCTACAGATGCTCGTAAGATGATAGGCTTAAGTTTTCTTGTTTATATCCCCCTTTACCTGATGGTGACTTTCACAGGAATGTTAGCTCTAGGCTTATTTGAAGAGATGCCTGAAGGAGGTATTATTTCCGGAATCATTAACGATTACATGCCTCCATTCCTTGGTGCATTAATCTTTGTTGGTATTTGTTCGGCCATAATGTCAACCATGGATTCGTTGATTAATACGGGAGCTATGGTACTCTGTGTGGATATCTATAAAAACAAATTTAAGCCTGATGCCAAACAAGAACAACTCCTGATCGTTGGAAAGCTAGGAACAATTGTTGTCACGCTTATAGCCTTGGTCATTGGACTCGAGATTCGCTCTATACTAAAGGTTTCCTGGTTAGCTGCCGATCTTTTATCAACGGGGGCTTTCGTCCCTTTAATGCTAGGCTTTATTTGGAAAAGGGGAAACACAATTGGAGCGATGTCATCTATGATTTTCGGAACAATTTTCTCTCTATACAATCTTGCAGTGGCCTTGGGAGCTAAACTCCCACTTCCATGGGAAATTGGAACAGCTAAACATGTTTTGATTGGTATGCTTGGATCAGCCTTAGTTTATTTAATAGCCAGCTTAGTTAGCAAAGCTGAAACAAGTAAATCAGCGGTATTTATTGCTAAAGCCGACCTTAAACAAAACTAGGTTCCAGAGCATTAGAACACAAAACAAGCAGCATAACTTAACCTTTTGTCCTTAATTTTGTTGCAATTCCAACGCGCTCAGGGAAAGATGAGAGAAAATTGTTGGCTAGATAAATGTAAAAACTGCCCATCTCTAGCTTTCTAATCACTGTAAATAGAAAAAGCCCGAAGTTAAAAACTCCGGACTTTGATGCAGGTTATGAAGAGACAGAAAACAAAAGCAACCTAACTATAAACCAACGATGTCTTTAGAAGACAAAGTTCTGTACTCAACATGCACCTGATCATATTGATCAAGGGTTATTATTTAATTGGCCCTTAAGTGTCTTTTTACAATCCTGCGCTGATTAAGAATGTTGCAGCAAAAGCAATAATAGCATACAACTCAGGGAATACAGCCAATACCATAGTTTTACCAAAAATATCGTGACCTGAACCAATACCAGCAATACCGTTTGAAGTTACACCACCTTGGTTTAGAGCTGAGAAGAAACCAACAAAACCTAAAGTTAAACCTGCAGCCAAAATCGCCACACCCTGTAACATAGTTATGTCTGCAGAGATAACTCCTGAACTGTTGATAATAAAGAAACCAGCGAATCCATACAATCCCTGAGTACCAGGCAATGCACTTAGAAGCAAATAACTACCAAAACCATCTGGTTTTTTCTTCAATGCCCCTACCGTTGCATTACCTCCTTTTGAAACACCAATTGCACTTCCTATACCTGACATAATAAGCATAATCGCTAATCCGACATAAGCTAAAATAATTGCAGTAGTCATAATAAATCTCTCCTTTTAAATATTAATTATTATTTGTTTTAATTTTTATCGTTTCCAATTGTTTTGAAAAGGGCTTATAGCTTTCTCCTCCACCCGTAAATCCAGCATTTTTATAGAATTCTACAAAGGTTAAACGCATAGGATGCACAAAGGAACCCAGCGATGAAATCATAATATTCAATGTGTGCCCTATTAAGAGGAAAATCACAAAGAAAACAGGTCCCATAATTTTCGAAGCACCTAGAATTTGCATGGCTATATCGTTGATAACAAAGCCTAGTATGGCACTAGATAATCCCAAAGCAAACAAGCGGATATAAGACAACAAGTCGCCGAAAATACCGGTTACTGTTGAGTAAATATCCCACACTCCTTTTCCTACTCTTGCGAATACATTTATCTCTGGATCACTAAAAAACAGGATAAAAAAAGCACCAGCAGAAAGTATCGAATACAATATGATTTTATTTTCAGGCATCACACCAATGCTTATAAGAACGGTGTAAGAAACACCGCCTAGTATGGCAATTAGCCAACCAAATGTTGCCAAAGCATAGGTCAATCCATATTGTCGTATTTGGTTTGCAGCTTTTATAAACAGGCCATAAATAATTTGTAATCCACCCAGCACAAGTGCCAGATTAAACATCTTATCAGGATTCAGAAACAGAGTCTTGTAGTCTGCTATAAGAGAAATCTCAGTTTCGATTAAATTAATGCCGAAGAAGGTTCCCGAAATAGCACCAAAAACAATAGTTGCTAGCCCTAAAAACTGGATTAAGGAAAGTAATGGCTTTATCTCTTTCTTTGCTTTTAATTTATAAAGTCCGGCACCTACAATAAACAATAATCCATAACCTGCATCACCCAAACAAAAGCCGAAGAACATCATGAAAAAGGGTGCGAAAAACACCGTTAAATCGAGCTCTGAATAGGACGGCAATGAAAACATGGCCCCTACAGGTTCGAATAGTTTACTAAATCTATTATTCTTCAAGAGAATTGGCACCCTGTCTTTGGGACGTGCTTTTTCACTTACATACAAGATCTTATTGTTCTGCAAGTAGTTGTCAACCTGCGATTTTTCAGTTGACGGAACCCAACCTTCCAATACCATGAGCTTTTCATCAGCTTCAAGATTGGTGTTAAGAATGACATCTTCAAAATTAAGCGCATTGAGCATCTTATTTTTGCAGGCTTCAAGCAGAGGAAGTGAAGCTCCTGCATGTGTATCCAAATTATTCTTAACACTTTCTATTCTATCTTCAATCAGCTTAATCTTCTCTTTTAATTGAAGGCTTGAAAACTCAGGTAGTTTAATTTCATCAGCATCAATTTCTATTTCCTTGTTGCCTTTTTGAATAAGAACAAAATAAACTTTGTTTCTTAATTCAGATATCAATTCAACCGGAATTTCGGCATCAGTTAGTTCAAGATATTTCTTTGTTGAGGCAACAAAAAATCTCAGATGAATCCCCTCATCTTGCAGTTGTTGTAAACCCTCGTGCGAAAACTCACCCCAAGGTTCTGCCTGAATAAGATCTTTATTTAAACTTACTAAATCTGCTTCAAGTTCTGACAACTCCTTTTGGTTTTCCACAATCTCATCAACAAGTTTAAAGGCATCAGTTTCAGAACTAACACTTGTTTCTTCGATCTCTCTTTTCTCTAAAAACTGAATGGCAGAATTTAAGCGATTAAGGAGCTGATGTTTGTCACTACTCTCATCTTTTAACTCATTTTCGCGCTCAATAATATGTAATGCACCGAGATCCTGCAGTTCTTTTAAGAACTGATTATATTCCCTATGATAGATAAGGAATGTGTATTTCTGCATTGGAATTATCATGCTTCTACCTCCTGTTTTTGTTGTCGGTTCTTAACAATTTTCTGTGAGGACTTTGAAAGATTTTCTTCATCCTCCAAGAATCTCTTAATCTTTCTTATTGCATCATTATAACCAGGAATCTGAACTTTTTCGTACAGGTTAACCTTCTGTGTTGTTTTTCTACGGGCATAACTGAGCAATTCCATTTTTCGATTGAAAAACTCACGTTCTAATACAATCTCACCTAATTCCTTTACAATAGAAACCCCCTGGGCATACCACTTCGGATTATCGAACAAACTGAAATCTTCAGTCTTAAAAACAACTTCTTCCAAAACAGGGGTTTTTACGCCCGCAATTTTTTTAGTGCTCGTTTTTATATCGGCAACAGAAATCAGATTTTCATTAAACTCATTCCAAATACCTGGTGATAATGAATAGGCATCTATTTTCTGAATGAGTTCATCATCAATATCTTTAATCTTCGTTTTGGCTCGTTTAACTTCTATACGTAAGGCGGTTTCCTTGTTTTTTATCACAGGGAGTGCTTTAAGTCTCATGTTCAGTTGCTTATTAAGCCCCTGCAATGCCATCTTGTTATATTGAAATTTAATTGCCATTTCGTTTTCCGTATTTTTCAACAAGCTCAGCTTTTATCCCAATTTCAGATACTGAAAAGTGACGATTTAAGAGCTCCCAGGCTGTGTTGATCATTTCATCGATGTCAATATTTATATCTATAGCCAGCAGTTTTTCTGAATATTGTTTTGCAAACTCTATGGTTCTTTCATCATAGTCAGTTAAATCAAAACCATTCTCCAGTTTTGTTTTCGCATTGGCAGCATCAGCATACAAACGGATTGATGCATTCATAACTTGAGGATGATCTTCACGTGTTTTGGTTCCAATCACAAGCTGCTTCAAACGAGATAAGCTTCGGAATGGATCAATAACAACCTTACCAATATCTGAATCGCGACGCAGGAACAATTGCCCCTCGGTAATGTAACCGGTATTATCAGGAATCGCATGTGTAATATCTCCTCCTGATAGCGTTGTAACGGCGATAATGGTTATCGATCCACCACTTGGGAATTGAACGGCTTTTTCGTAAAGTCTTGCCAAATCACTATAAAGAGAACCTGGCATACTGTCCTTTGAAGGAATTTGGTCCATACGGTTCGATACGATACTCAAGGCATCAGCATAAAGGGTCATATCGGTTAAAAGCACCAAAACATTCTGATTTTGCTCAACAGCGAAATATTCGGCAGCCGTTAAAGCCATATCGGGTACAAGTAAACGTTCTACCGGAGGGTTTTCAGTTGTATTTACGAAACTGGTGATTCGATCCAGAGCACCAGCATTTTCGAAGACATTCTTAAAGAATAAATAATCATCATTGGTTAGTCCCATGCCACCAAGTATAATTTTATCGGCTTTTGCACGCAAGGCAACCATTGCCACTACCTCATTAAAAGGTTGATCAGGGTCAGCGAAAAAAGGGATCTTCTGTCCCGTTACAAGTGTATTGTTCAGGTCGATTCCTGCAATACCTGTTGCAATCAATTCAGAGGGTTGTTTTCTTCTTACCGGATTTACGGATGGTCCACCAATCTCCACCTCTTTACCGTCAACTTCAGGTCCGCCATCAATGGCATGTCCATAGGCATCGAAAAATCTTCCACTGAGTTCATCACCCACTTTTAATTTAGGCGCATGCCCCAGAAATACAACTTCTGCATTGGTAGGAATCCCTTCCGTTCCTGAAAATATTTGCAGTGTAATTAAATCCCCTTGAATTTTTACCACCTGAGCCAATCGTCCATTTACTGAAGCCATTTCTTCGTAGCCAACACCTTCGGCACGCACAGAACATGTTGCTTTAGTAATCTGTTCGATTTTTGTATATGTTTTTTGAAAAGCTGTTGTTTCCATTCTGTCGTTTTAAAATGTTACTGATATGTGATTACTAGACGGCCACCAAAGTTCTCTCTTCAATAATAGCCTGAAGTTCATTCTCAAATTCATTAAACTTCTCAGACTTGAATACAGAATAATTCATCTGTTTAAATACATTGATCATTCTCTTATAGAAAGGATTAACTTCTTCGAATGATTCAAAATCAAAATCAGTATAGTAAACGTCAAGTACTTTTTTCATCATATATTGCTGGCGCTCGATAGAGGATGAAGCATCAATCTTGTCAAAAGCGTCTTGCTGAAGAATAACGAAATCGATCACTTCTGACTTCCAGAATATTTGATGATAATCCAGTGGGACACCATCATCTCCCAAAATATTGATTTGCTCAAAAGCTTCACGACCTCTGATAAGGATATTTTTGGCCAATAGGATATTATCAACCCAATCTGCTGAAACGTTTTCCTTGATGAATTCCTGAAATTCTGGATATTCGATATACTTAGAATAGCTATCTACAGCATCAATAGCCGGGTATCTTTTACGGTCGGCACGTTCTTGAGAAAGAGCATAAAAACAGCGTGCTGCTTTTTTTGTCGACTCAGTTACAGGTTCTTTCAGGTTACCTCCAGCCGGTGAAACGGTTCCTACGAATGTTACCGATCCGGAATGACCGTTATCGAGAAATACGAAGCCTGCACGAGCATAGAAGTTTGAAATAATAGCCGGTAAGTCCATAGGGAAGGCATCAGGCCCTGGTAATTCTTCCATTCTGTTCGACATTTCACGCAGAGCCTGTGCCCAACGCGATGTTGAATCGGCAAGTAAAAGAATCTTTAAGCCCATAGAACGGTAATATTCCGCAATGGTCATGGCCGTATAAACCGATGCTTCACGAGCGGCCACTGGCATATTCGAGGTGTTTGCAATAATGGTTGTTCTTTCCATCAATTTACGACCTGTTCTAGGGTCTTCCAATTCTGGAAATTCAGCAAAAATCTCTACAACTTCATTGGCTCGTTCACCACAAGCAGCAACAATAATCATATCGGCATCTGCTTGTTTCGAAAGGGCGTGTTGCAATACAGTTTTCCCCGTTCCAAAAGGCCCTGGAATAAAGCCAGTTCCTCCTTCTACAATAGGATTTAAGCTATCGATAACTCGAACACCTGTTTCCATCAGTTTAAACGGACGAGGCTTTTCCTTATAGGCTTTAATAGGCAGCTTCACTGGCCATTTCTGAACCATTGTTACCGGAATCTCATTATTAGCAGAATCCGTTAAAACAGCAATGGTATCTTTTATTGTGTATTCACCTTCCTTAACGATACTCTTAATGGTAAACGTTCCTTCCAGTTTAAAGGGCACCATTATTTTATGTGGCATCCAGTTCTCCTTAACTTCCCCAAGCCATGAAGCTGGAATAACAACATCACCTACTTTTGCCAAAGGTTTAAATTCCCATAATTTATCATCTTCTAAAGCAGACGTGTAATCCCCTTTTTTAAGGAAAACGCCATCCATTTTATCAAGGTCATGCTGTAAGCCATCGTAGTTTTTAGATAAGATACCAGGCCCTAAAGTAGCTTCCAACATATGTCCGGTAAATTCAACCTCAGTTCCGGTTTTTAGCCCACGAGTACTTTCAAAGACCTGTATATAAATGTTATTTTTGCTGATTCTAATAACTTCCGCCATTAGTTTTACCTCACTCGTATTGATATAACAAATTTCATTTTGAGATACGGGTCCATCAACCTCAACAACAACGAGATTTGCAATAATCCCTGCAACTTTACCTTTTGTATTCATTGTGAATGATATTTTAATACCTTAATTATTATCAACTATTTTTCTCTTTGTCAGACTGAATTCCTCTGTAAAGGCATACCCACTCTTAAGGTCATGAACCAATTTGGAGAAAAAAGCTTTACCTGTTTCATCATCAATCTCTCTCCAACGCTCAAGCATCTCTAATTTGAGAATGTATACAAGTATTTTTTCGATAGTGAAATAGCTAAATACAATACTTTCATCCAGAAATTTCCATTTAATAAGGTCGAGAGCTTTCTCTTTGGCTGTAATATCCATGTCTGATTCAGCAATCTGTATTATTTCATCAGCAAAAGCGAGCTCATCAGTCAACAGGTCCTCCTTTGGTCCATTTTTAACAAGTATATTATAGACGTCATTACTGTTTTTAACTGATATTAAATGCTGTTCTGAATTGTACTTGTACTTTTTACAATTAACTGCAGTCAAGATATTCTTCATGTCTTTATCGAAGGTAAACCACCGCTTCAGAAAGCTATTTTTTGTCTTCAATACATGAGAATAGAACCAAGACTGCGTTACATTCACATTATCTAAACTAAACGATTCATCCTTTAAACTATTGATTAATGAAAAAATATAATCTTCACGCCTCTCAGGTTCATTGATTTGTTCAATTAAATACGCCTGTGAATAATTTCCTAGAATAGAAAATGGTTTGACTGGTCTAAAAAGCAGATTTTGTAAGTTCTTATTATCGTAATGCAGATAGAGCAATTTTGCTAATTCATAATCATTTGGATGCAACTGTTCTGAGAGATCCGTTTTGAATTTCAAGCTTAACCCGCCTTTCCCTGTTTTTGTATCCTCGAGTATGATATCAGGTAATCCGGAGATTAAACAGTAATAGTTTCTTTTAGATAGTGTAAAATCCATGTAGCTTAATTCAACGATTGGTTAATCAAAAATCAGTTTCTTTGTTTTCTCTTTTAGATAATGTTTAAAATAGTTCTCAAAGCTTTCATCCGTGAAATTGATATGGTAATTACTGTCTTTAGGAGCAATTTTAAACCCATTTTTTATGGTAGGTAAGAAGTTAATCTCAAGTCCGGAATTTAAAATTTCTTTCGCCTTATTATTAAAAAATTCGTTTAACTCTACTTCTTCATTTTTAGGAAGCAGTAAACTAATACTCATTGATTCCGTATTCTCAGGATTCCATTTATTAATCATGGAAAGTATCATATTTTGCGAAAAATCTTTATCTGTGAATGCCTCCTGAACAGTCGCTTCAACTTGAGCAGTGACAATTTCTTTTGTGATTTCCTGCTTTAAGGTGCTGATAAACTGGCGAGCAGCTAAACGCAATTCTGAATCCGTATTCTTTTTGAGCTCAGCAGCTTGTTTTTGTATTTGCTCTGTTATTTCAACTTCCTTGATTTTAGCTGACTTAATTATTTCTTCAGCATCTTTCTTTGCCTTTTCCATAATCTGATCAGCTTTTTTCTTCGCTTCCTCAATCCCTTCCAGATAAATTTTATCCGTTAGTTTTTTTATTTTGTCATTGGTATTCATCTTATGCTATCGGTATTTATATTAATATATCACTGGATTTCTTTGGGGAAATTATTGGCTCTATTAATTGGGACATCAGCGTCTCTCTCCTTGGAACCAGACTAAAAATCGGACTTGTTGACTTTTGAATAACCTCTGAGGCAAACTCACCAATATAGTGATCAAATAATATCGATTCCTGATGAGTCATCATTAGGACAAAGTCTGGCTTCAAGGCCTCTATGTGCGATAGTATGACATCTTGCTTGTTTCGTCCTTTAGATTTAAGCAATAATACATTTGCTTCCAGTCCAACTTTTTTCATTGATTCTTCAATTGACAATGCCTTTTGATAGGCTAAACTGCTATTAGGAGCTATATCGAGGTCGAGTACAGAGACAATATGTACTTTGGCATTAAATTTTAGAGCGAGGTATTTTACCCAGGCAACCTTTGTGTCTACCTTTTTTCTAATATCAACAGGTATCAAAATATCATTTATGCTTGTTTCAATCTTATTCTCAGGAATCGTTAAAACCGGACAAGCTGAAGAAGCAATGAGTTCATCTTCATTTTTAATGAAGCGAAATTTACGAAGAACAGGTTTCCTCTTCTTTATTATTATCAAATCACACTTACTTTCTTCTGCTGATTTAAGAATAGCCTGAATTAAACGTCCTTTAACAACTTTTAGACTAACAAATTCGGGAAGTTTACCGCCAAAAAAGTCTAAGGCAAATACTTCAAGTTTCCTTTCAGAAATCTCTATTCTTTCCTTTTGTTTGTCCTCCTGCATCAGGCTTTGAACAACAGTTTTTTTTCTTATAACATATAGTAGAATAATCTCACAGGCATATATTTCATGAAAAGCCATTGCATGTTTTAATACTAAGGCTCCTTCATCTCGATTAGTGATTGGAACCAGTATTTTTTTTATTTCCGGCGTATATCTCATTGCGCACCCCTTTCATTTTTGTTGAAGTCTAAATAAGGAGATATAAGCTAGTCGTATGCTTAAAAGTATATGTCTGTGAAAGGTTTAAGTCTTGATGATATTATTCAATTCTTTATAATAATTTACGCTGCTCTCCACCCCTTAGATTTAACCCCACAAACATTAGTATTATACTAATCAGACACTTCCTGTACCACTCCTTATTTAGCTTCGATCTTGATTAAAATATGATGTGATGAAGGTATGTGAAAAACAGGCTTGGTGAGTTAGGGAGAATCCGTGTTTTAGAGAGGGCTTACACTACTTTTAAAGTAGGGTCTATCCTACCATCGGAATTCTATGTAAAATATAAAATGAGGGATAGGAAGGAAATTTACTTCGTAATATCAAGAATAAACGAGTTGTTAATCCGACTTTGAAAACTTGGTCATTCTCTTAGAAATTGACTTATAAAAAAAGCTCAGCGAATCGCTGAGCTTTTAAATCTGATTAACCTGAGACTGGTTATTTTATAAATCTTCGATACAAAGTGTATCGGTACTTGTATAAAATAGTTGGGCAGACAAGGATAAATCCCTATCGGCCCAACAACTAACACAAACTAACAATCAAAATTATTCTGCAGGGTTCATGATAACCTCTACAGTATTCGTTTTCTTGAAAAGTTTCTTAGCAAACTTCTTAACAGAAGCAGCATCGATATCTTTAATCAATTTCTTATAGTCTTCCTTAGAAGTAAATTCAGAACCTAACATTTGATTCTTTTTTAAAGCACCCATCCAGAAAGAATTTTCTAATTCAGCTTCTTCTCTACTTTTAATGAAATTGTTCTTAATCTCAGTTAGATCTGCTGCGTTACAAGCTTCTTTTTGAATTCTAGTGATTTCTGCATTGACAATCTCAACCAAGCGATCACATTTTTCCGGATCACAGTCAAAGTTGATGCCTAAAGAAAATTCAGGAGTAGGTAATTTAGATGACGAAGGACTAACCCCTACACCATACGAACCACCTTCTTCTTCACGAATCGTTGTCATGTATCTCTTAGAAAGAAGTTGAGAGACTACATTTAACATCAATCTATTCTTGAGTGTATAATCAAAATCACCACTTATAGAGTAAACTACAGTTGTTTTTGGTACTGACATCTTACGATTAAAAATCTTGCTGGTTTTTCCTTTAGCGGGTCCAACTTTATGATCGACGAAAGATTCTTTTCTATTCGTAGAGCTAATGTTACCAATATACTTTTGGATTATTGGTAAGTGCACCTCCTCATTAATGTTACCCACAAAAATGAAAGTAAAGTCGCTTGCATCAGAGAAACGTTCTTTATAAATCTCAGAAGCTCTATTGAAATCAATCTGATTTACAAACTCCTCTCCAAACAATAAGGTGCGAGATGAATAGTTTGTGCTTGCTAATGAAATCGTATCCTGTAGAGCTTTCTTATTATCAACACCAATATTTGCAAGATAGTTTTTGATACGAGCCATTTGTGCATTAAATGGAGCTTCTTCAAAACGTGGCGCTTCGAAATTCAAATAAAGCAATTGCATCAATGTCTCAAAATCCTGAGGAGAAGCTGATCCTGAAAAACCTTCAGTTAACTCACCAAGGCTTGCATTTAAGCCAACAATTTTACCCGTTAATTTCTTTTTAAGTTGAGTTGCATTGAATTCTCCAACACCCGACATGCCAACAATTCCAGTAGCCATATCTGCTGAAGCTAAATCCTTTTCTGCAATTAATGATGTTCCTCCAAAACTGAATGACGACATTGAAATATTATCCTTGCTGTATTCTGTTGGAAGAATAAGAACTCTTGCACCATTTTCAAGAACATAACCTTTTGCATCAGTTCCCTCAACTTTGAATGTGCTTGTAATTTTAGCAGTCGCTAATTCCTTAGCAACAAGAGGCTGATCACCAGCTTCATCATTATAAGCATCAACATCAGAAGACTTTACTTTAGCTGCAACAGCTAATAACTCTTCTTTAGTTGGGTAATACTGTGTCGCATTTTCAGGGCCTTTCAAAATCAATGCTGAATTATTCTCATCTGAATAATTATTAACCATAGCATTCACTTCTTCAAGCGTAATTGCAGGGATTGTTTTAGCCGCATAGGCCATCTCCCACTCAATAGAAGGGAAAGGCTTTGACTTTAAGAATAAATCACCCAATTGCTTCGCCCAAGTATCGTTACCTATTTTAGCACGATTGGCATAATACGATTCGTATGATCTTTGAGTTTGAATTTTTATACGGTCCAATTCTGATTGATTAAAACCATGACGCTTTACACGTTCTAATTCTGTAAGAACTTCAGCAAAAGCCTCAAGCTCTTTACCAATTTTAGGAGATACATAAATATAATTAAGACCTTTGGTTCTAGCCATTTCAAAACCACCAAGCTCCATCCCAACCGCAGAGCATTCTAATTTTTTCATTTCTTCAGAAATACGAGACTTAAGCATCTGAGAGAACATCGATTTAGCCATATCGCGTCTTTGGGTCTCTTCTGTGATCACTTGATCTAAATCATAACGAAATCCCCACATAATACTCAGACTCTTTGCTTCCTTATCCTTAGCTGCGACATAGGCCAATTCTTTTGAATCTTCAACCTGGCAGTATGTACGCTCAGCAGTATTCTTAGGCATAGGGATTTTTGAGAATAAAGCTTTTACTTTAGCTTCCATCTTCTCAGCATCAATATCTCCAACTATAACGACAGCTTGTAGATCCGGACGATACCATTTCTCGTAATAATCACGTAATGTTGAGTGCTCAAAATTGTCAATCACATCTAAAGATCCAATCACATCACGATCAGCATATTTTGAGTTATTATACATTACAGGAGAAGTTTGATCTCCTAAACGCTTACGAACATTTCTTCTTGTACGCCACTCTTCGTGAATGACACCACGCTCCGACTGGATTTCTTTGCCTTCTAATAATAGTCCGCCAGACCAATCATGTAGTACCAATAAAGCCGAATCCAATAAATTCTCGCTTGCAACAGGAATATTACTCAAGTTATAAACCGTTTCGTCCTGAGCAGTGTATGCATTGATATCACGACCAAACAGAATACCGTTTTTCTCTAAGTAATCTAACATGTTTTTACCAGGGAAGTTCTTCAGGCCATTGAAAGCCATGTGCTCCAGAAAGTGAGCCAAACCATTCTGTGCATCATCTTCAAGAATAGCACCTACATTCTGAACGAAGTAGAAGCTCGCTCTATCCTTAGGTTCTTCGTTATGCATGATATAATACGTCATGCCATTCTCCAGCTTACCCGTCTTTACCGCCTCATTGGTAGGTACAGTAGTTGTATACTGAGCAAAAGAGTTCAGTCCTAGAATGCTAAAACACAATAGAAGTGAAAATTTTAATTTTGAAGTCATATTTAAAATATTTAATCCAGTTAATTCAATAGATAAGCCTGCTTTATTTAGTGGTGTACAAAACATTTTAATCTATTTCAACTGAATTTGATTTAAAAGGAAAACATACTAGATGTTTAACTGGTTTCTTTCAACTTTGAAATTCTTCAACTATTAGCGAATAATTTTCAATAAGAAAAGACAGAATCCAAGAGCTCGCTTTCAGTTTCTCTAAAATCAGATCCGACCAAAGATGATTTTAAAGAAGATTGTGCCTCTAAGACACCAAACGATTCTATACGGATCCTGCCCCTCTACCGACTAACTAAAAAAAATAATTAAAAAACTATTTGCAAATACTTAAAGAACAAGAGCGCTGCAAACATATCGACTTATTTACACTTGAAAACTAAAGTGCAACGCTTGTTCCGTTCTTAAAATTCTTTATGCCTTCATCTAAAAACTTAACAAATGCATCTACATCTAAATCATAAGCTCTAGGCGTATGTAAAGCTTGACCTTCGTTATCTAAAAGCACATAATAGGGTTGAGCGTTTACGTTATAATGCTCTATTTGATAATTAGCATTAATCTTACCCAATGTCTTTTTTGTCTTACCATCGTAGTTAGATACAACCCACTCTTCCTTTGGTAATTTTTTCTTATCGTCAACATACATCGCTACGATGATATAATCGTCTCTCAATCGTCTCAATACTTCAGGATTAGACCATACGTTTGACTCCATCTCACGACAGTTTACACAACCGTGACCCGTAAAGTCAATAAACAAGGGTTTATTCTGAGCTTTGGCTGCTGCTTTAGCTTCATCCATATCGAAGTAACCTTGTAAGCCATGTGGCAAGTGAAGAAAATCACTATATTTTGCATTGATCTTAGCTTGATGAGTTCCACCAGAACCACCGCTATTACGAACCATTGACTGAATATCAAAATCTAAACTTGATTTTGGAGGTGTAAAGCCCGATAATGCTTTAAGCGGAGCTCCAAACATGCCTGGAATCATATAAACCACGAAAGAGAATGTAGCAATTGCTAACATTAATCGTGGAACACTAACATGCTTAACCGGGCTATCGTGTGAGAACATTAATTTCCCTAACAAATAGAATCCCATTAATGTGAAGATGACAATCCAGATAGCTAAGTAAACTTCTCTATCTAAGATTCCCCAATGGTAAGTCTGATCTGCAATACTTAAGAATTTCAATCCTAAAGCAAGTTCCAGGAATCCTAACACAACTTTCACAGAGTTCAACCAGCCACCCGACTTAGGCATATTGTTCAACCATCCCGGGAAAATTGCAAATAATGTAAATGGAAGTGCAAATGCTAATGAGAATCCTAACATACCAATAATTGGCATCAAAACTTCACCACCTGCTGAAGCCACAAGAATAGATCCTACAATTGGTCCTGTACATGAAAATGAAACTAACACAAGTGTGAAAGCCATAAAGAATGAACCCATAAACCCACCTTTATCTTCATTTGCAACTGACTTGTTTACCATCCAACTTGGCATTGTAATTTCGAACATTCCAAAAAATGAGAATGCAAATACAACAAAGATGATGAAGAACAGCACGTTTGGAATCCAGTGTGTACTCAAGAAGTTAGCAAAATCGGGCCCCATTACAACGGCCAGGATAGTACCAATAATAGTATAGATTGCAATAATTGAGAAACCATAGAAAAAAGCATTCATTCTTCCCTTAGCTTTATTACCACCACCTGAGTGCATAAAATAACTCACTGTCATAGGAATCATTGGGAACACACAAGGTGTTACAATTGCAATCAAACCACCAATAAAAGCGGCAATAAAAATTGCCCAAAGACCTTTCTTTGATTTTTTCTCCTTTTCTACTGGAGCTGCATCTTTTGTATCAGCTTTAACTTCTTCCTTAACAACTGCTACAACTTCTTTTGTCTCTTCTTTTTTAGCTACAGTTTCTTTTACTGCTTCTTTAGCTGCAACTTTTACCGTGCCTGCCTTAGCAGTTAAAGCAAGATCAAAATCTTCTTCACCTGTTACACAACGTCCGGAAACATCAGTACATGCCTGATACTCGAACGAACCTGAAATTTTCACATTTGCTTTAAGAGCTTTTATTGTTTGACGGAATTCAGCTTTCTTTTCGAAGTAGCTGACTTCACCTTCCCAAACTTCGTCGTAGTGTTTATGGGCATTAATTGGTATAACCTTACCAACTAATTCGTAAGAATCATTTTTTACAAAATTAAAAGTCGCTACAATAGGACCTAAATCAGGATCAAAATCGTTCGAATACACATGCCAGGTATCCTCAAGATCTCCTTTAATTAATACTTCAAGAGTTTCTCCTACCTTCACATCCTTCTTCGAAAATTCAACCTTCCACTTGGCTGGCTGAACAATCTGACTAAATGCACTTAAAGTAATCATGCTGCTCAAAATAAAAACGAGAGCAAATTTAAAATTCAATTTCATTGGTCTTAGTTTTTGTTAGTTGTTGTTGTGTGTGGTAAATCATTATACCACAAATTCAATATTGATTTTGGTCTCCTAAGAGATATTCTGTTTTTTGATTATTTTCAATTTTCTTACACTCATAAGACCCTTATTCTTGCAAAAAGGGTGAATCAGATTTCATTTTTTTTATCAAAAAATATTAAAATCAGCAAGATAGCCCACCATTAACAAAACAATCACATCAATTGTTTTGTTAATCAAGTTTAAATAAGAGGCTTAACTTGCTTAAACTTACACTCTCACATTTAATCTAGATTAGAAGGAAATAAAAATTTAAATTTTCTGGAAAAAAAATTAATATTCTACCCCTATTTTTTTCAGTTCTCCTCATTCAGTGCCTAATCTGAGGTAAATTTGACAAATTCAGATCAAAACCAAGCCTATTTTTCGCGTTTTTTGTTAGAACAGTCGTTCTTTTAACAAGGAGTTAACAATTGCAGCTCGAAGCAATTCATAATTCATTGGATTATATTCAAACAAGTCAATCTCAAAATAGATATGACCTGAAAGAAAGCCTCAATTTCTAAATAGAACCAAAACCGTACTTATATAAAGCTTCCTCCCGATCATATATCACTGAAATAGTCGAAACAAACTTTGGAACCTGACAGTCGAATACAAATAATTTCCTCTCAATAAAAAAATGATGCGCATATGGGAAGGCGGCGGGCATGCCAATATAATTCAGGATTTGGTTGAGCTTGCCGTGCTAGGGTAAAAAAAACAGACCCTTTAAATAAAACTGGGTTCGATGTTACTAACTTGCAGAATGCTAGAACAACTTCACACAGCATATCAGAATTATTAGATGCATCGAAAGACGAAAGCTGTGAGAATAAACGATTATGAGACAAAGCTTATACCCTACTCGCAGAAAGGGTAAGTACAATTCGTGAATACGGTCGATATGTATTTTGGAAGGACGAAGATCGTAAAAAGAAATATTTAAACGATTAATTCTTGAAACACCTAATTTTATTAGTCCCGAGGCAGGTCACACCCTCCCATCGGGACTTTTATGTATTCAATCGGTAATTTGACACATCCCATTGGTAATTTTATGGCTACCAGAGGTGGTAAATGATGGACAATTGTTTATTTCGATTAGAGCACTGACAACTTGATGAAAATAAAATGTCGAAATACAGTTTTTGCAAAACCTAGATTATAGAAAAAACCACCTCTAAATAGAGGTGGTTCAATATCATATAAGGTTACTAGTTCAATAAATACTGTCTTAATGACGACAAACATAAAAGAAACGCTCAACCATTTGTTCATTCCCAGCCTTATCTTTTAAAAAAAGTGTAAAGTGATAATCTCCAACTATGGCATTCTCATCAACTTTTACTTCTAAATTGAGTTCATATGTTTTAGCACCCAAAATACTTGGGAAAGCATTTCCATCTGCATCCAATTGCTGATGAGTTGAAAAAGCATCGGCATATTGATCTGAAGAGATACCTCCCTTTCTTATAACAATTCTATAGGATGCTAATTCCTGATTATCTATCAGGTGAGCTTTAACATGAATATTCCCTCCACGTAAAACTTCTAAACGGGTATTAGGACTATGTAGTTCTATTTTTGGAGATATTTGATCCGTATTGTTTGCAAAAACCAAGCTAGGGAGTAAAATTAAAAGTAAGACTCCGTTTTTAATAAACTTAGAGTGATTGACTAATATTCTCTTTAATGGGGTAAAATGTTTCATTGGTTAAAATTAGTGACTAACTATTTTGAAGTTGTTAAAAATAGTTAATTCAAAGTCATTCAAAATCCAGAAAAAAGAGTATTAATAGGACTTCTCCATTAAACAGCAGTTTATTAGTGCAAACGGAAGTAGAAATTTGATAAAAGGAAATTAATAAATGTTACATTAATTCTTTAATTATTTTTTCTAGGTATATAGATACAAGAGAGAGAAAACAATCGTTTCTCCCTTTATTGATCAATAGAATTAACGATCCCTAATTTCGCCTTGGGCAGTTAGGAAGTTTAACCATTTCATAACTCGTTTCAAATGTTGACTCAACACAACCAGCAGGATCACAACAAGTATGGCAGACACGCTTAAGAGCTCTAAATTTCTTTAATTCAACACTTGGAGCCAGTAAATCATCCTTAATCTGCACTCATGTATTTTTTATTATCGTCAGCTAAAAAAAGCCATCCCGAAGGATGGCTCATATCATATTAATGAAATTTTTTATTACTTGACAGGGTAGTTCAAATCGAATTCATCATCACCAAGCACACATTGACCACTTTCATCAGAACAAGACTGAAATTCGAATGTTCCTTCTATTTTTAATGGTAAGCTCAGTACTTTAATCTGCTGACGCATTTCGGCCGTATTTTCAAAATAACTCACATCACCTTCCCAAATTTTGTCGTAGTGCTTCTTTGCATTCATTGGCTTAACTTTACCAATACGCTCATAACTGGCATGAGCTTCGAAGTCAAACTCAATCAAAATAGGTCCCAAATCCGGATCAAAATCATTTGAATACAAGTGCCATGACGGATCAATTTTTGCCTTAAAAACAACATCAATCACATCACCTACTTTAATCTCTTTTTTCGACAACTCCACTTTCCACTTGGCTGGGGTTAGAATTTGCCCAAATGACATACTGCTCACCATCAACAACAAACTAACTAATACTGTAATTCTTCTGTTCATATCTTCTTTTATTTATTTGTACAAATAATGTCGTAAAATAGCATCTCACTATAATAATGACCCCTAAAATACCAAGATGGGTGAATTAATACACAGAAAAAACCATTAAAGGATGTTAATTCTCTGATTATAAGCCATTCTTTATGAAAAAAGCCACCCCTAAGGATGGCTTTAAAAGTAATAAGATAAACAAGGCTACTTTTTCGTTTTGCTTTGCTTTTTAGAGTCAGATAAAGAGGCTTTGCTCTCTTTTGCCGTATGCTCTCGGTATTTTTTCACTGCCGCAAATTTAGCCGCTGCAATGGTTTCACGATTCGCTTTTTCTGTAATTTTTCCACGGGAAAGATCCTCAACAGCAATATAACCATTCTTCAAAAGAAGCTGAATAATCATGTTATTGACAATAGTTTCTTCACTATAAGCTTCTGCAATATAAAGCTGATCACAGTCCTCGTAAAACGACTCAGCAAAGTCCTGATTATTTGGCAACCACATTAACTGCTCATAAGTTTCAGTGAAACTATTCAGTTCAATATTAATATTTGGCGTTACCAACAAAGGACTAAACTGATGATTCTTTGGAAGCGGCTCATAACCATCCAACATTGAAAAATCAACCGCTTTCTTTGCATTATCCAGCCTGGTAAAACGAGCCTTTCTCATCTGCTCCATTTGGTACAAAAAGAAATTGTATCGCTCCACTTCCAAACTCTTCTTATGATGTAAGAATAACCAGCCATACTTTTGCTCGATATCCTTCTTCACCACATTCTTTGTTTTGTGAATGTCCGGATTGGCATTTCGAACCTCTTGTATCAATCGTCTCACATCTTGAGCAGCCTTTTGTGGTCCGGTAATCTCCTTCCCTTTTTTACCCAAATCGGTAGAAAGAATACCACACTGTATATGCTTGCCTTTTCCTTTACCCGATTTACCTCCCTTAAGGACTTCAATCAGATGCTTACGAATCTCCAACTCATCATCTTCATGAATAAATGGGTTACCACCTGGTGTACTCGCCAAAGAATTAAAGATGCTGCTAAAGAAAGTTCTATCCAAAACAAACTCAACAGGTGAATCTTCAGACTGAGCTGTCACAATAAATCGATTCTTGATAATATCAAAGCGGATAGATCTAAGCTCTAAATCCAATCCCTCTCTATGGAATTGTTTCTTGGCAAATATCTTGTTAACCACCTCTTCAATATCGATCTTTTCAATCAATTTATAGGAAGAAGCCAGGTACCATTTTCCATTCTTTGGATCCTTTTCCCAATCCAGAACTTCATCCAAATAATTACCATGCTGATCCAAAACTTCCACAATATTCTTATCGGCCGTATAGCGCAATAAGGTTCGTTGGAAATGAGGGTTATCCTGAGAAGTTGCCTTTTCCTTACGCTCGCCGTGAGCATCGCGATAAAGCATAAAGTTCTCGGCATTGGAGTATTTCACAATACCCGCCTCATTTTTAGAGAAGTTATTGGCTGTTAAAATAATATCAACCTTATAAGGCATGCTAATGTCGCAGAACCCCGAAATGGTCGATCTTGAATTCAAATCCTCCACATTAGAATCGGCACTCGACTCGAATAGAGGTCTGTATTGCTTGATGTATTCCGGATCAAAATCAGTGACACGAGAAAAATCGCCCAGCTCGGTACCTACACCATATAAATTCCCCTCAGTATCAGGGAAAAGATGAAGCATATCACCCGCAACCAGCTTGATAGAACGAATCCCTGGCAGGTCTTTCTTCAACCACTTCAGCATCATAGCTGCGAGCATTTCCGACTTACCCACTCCAGAGTCACCACTGATTAAGAGACCAAACAAAGAACCATCATCACCTTCAATCACAAAGAATGAGCCGTGAACAGGAGCACCCCCCATCTCCTTCACCTTTTCGTTCAGCATGGTTAATCTTGGCTTTTTCACATCTCCAAAATAGTCTACCGATTTTTTAAGAGGCGTCACAATCGTTTTGATTTTTCCATTCGGCCCATTCAAGTCGAAATAGCCAATTTGTGGGTAGGAAATCACCTTCTCTGGTGCACCTAAAAATAAGACGATATCCGGCACAAAGTTCTTAGCCTCTTTCAAACTCACCGCCTTTGGTTGAATCAATCGATAATTATCAGCCAGGTACTTCATGTACGACTTTTGGAAAACATAGAGTTCGTTAACCAAGCCACCTTTTACAATTCGACAACGGTAATCGTCAATATCCATATTCTGGATAAACTTAGACATACGCGTCGCAAAGAAATCTGAAGATGGACGTGTCGACATGTTCTTGATAAACTCTCTCGGCGATTGTTCACCAGGGCCCGAAATCTTAAGATCTTCCAGATTGGCTCTATCAATTTTATGGAATGGATACTCCCTCTTTTTTGCATCGGTATTCATACGCGTGTGCGTTTGAACGGGTTGCTCGGCAGCAATCACACCACACTTGGTCATCACCTCATTAATCCAGGAGAGCTTCCCATTTTCATGGGTATCCAAAACCTTGTTCTCCATTTCAAAATCCTGATACAGAGTAAAACCATGTTGAATCATCTCATTCAGCTTGGAGTTTTGGCACAGATAATCCATGCTCAACAGCTTAATCAAAATATGATTGAACCTATTGTAAAGCTGTGTATTTCGAGTGCGATTCAAAGCAGAAGTCAAGAACAAACTCATTTGTCTGGCTTCGCTTACAATCTGCTCTTCGACTAACTTAAACGATTTACGAAGAACAATTTGCTCCAGCAATACCTTGGCTTCGTTAGCGATCAAACTCTCAGAATACAATCGTGTATCAGGTTCATCATGTGTTTCCAATCCACGGAACAAACGATTCACAGAATCCATCAAATTCTTAAGCAAGGCCACATCTGATTGAATCAGGTAGATAGCAAGTAGCTTCTCTTCTGCAGATTTTCCTTTTAATAACGTCTCAAATTCTGACTGAACAGAAGTAAATATTAGATTCTTATGAGAATACTCAGCCAAACCTTTTTCTGAAGTTAGATTTTGTAAAAAATCATGAACCAATAAATCAAAATTGACGCCATTCATCTGCTTACCCGATATCTCCTGCAGGCGCTCACTTGCTTTTGCAAACAACTGCTCAACCGAAGGTTCTATCAACTCTTTCTCGAAAGGCAGGTTGAAGTGCAAGAGAATTTCACGTATGTACTTACGTAGAATAACATTATAACCCTCAAGCTTCGCTAAATCGCCCGATGGATCTTTTTCATTGGCATTCAAAACCAACATCTTCACCTTGGAATCTGAGAAGAGAATACGCTCCATATCAATCAGGATTTCCGTCATGATCAACTTCTCATCCGGACCGTCAAGAACATGAGCATTAGGCTGGTATTTCAACTTGCTATTCACATATTTCTGAATGGTTGGCTTGCCATAACGAGCCAAAACTTCATTGATATCCAAATGCTTAATTGCAGGTATGTTCCTGTAGATCTGAGGCAATAGATTCTCGTAAATCTTCGAGAAAGCCTGACTACTTAAAAATTCAACCAAGTTGGTACACTGACCAATATTCTCGTAGAATTCGATCACTGCATTCGTAGAATCTCCAATAGAATTAATACTCACGCCACACACATTAGGAAATGCATGGTACATGGTCTTAATATCATTGATCTTCAGGCTTTGATTCGTACGTTTTTCAAGATCCCGTATCTGCTTATAATCCTCAAGGACAGAATCGACAAACTCTCTATCCAATTTCACTGGGAAGAGTTCATTTAAAGCGGCATCATTCTCTAGTCCCCCCGTTTTCTTGCCTTCATTAAAACGAATCCAGTTTGTGATAAACAGTCTGAATGCATTTTCTAACTCTTTGGCATAAACCTGATAGCTAGCCTCGGTTCCTTCCACATAGTCACCTAGTGAAAAACGAACAATACCCGTTTTGTAAGGTATAGCAGCAATGCCTCTTTTCTCAGCAAACACCTGAGTAAAAGCTTCCAGATCCTGATAGGAAGAATAACCCTTCAATGTCATATTGAATAAGTAAGCCCCCTCAGAATTCAAGAATCCCACATCGCTGAATTGCTGTTCTTCTATGATTTTAGCAGCCACTTCCTTAGCCATCTTCAATCGCTTGATTGATTCGGATCTAAAGATTCTATTCACACGGAATTGGTTCAATTCACCAACTATATGCTGTTTGTAATAGGAAAAGAAAGCTTCTCCCTTATATTTAAAATCATCAGGAAGTTCCAGTACATCAAGCTTATCTAAAGACACTAGCTCATCCAAAAGGAAAATATGAAGCGGACTCCCTTCAAACAAAGATTCTCTCTTGGTGGACTCCGAACTGAGTGCAATGGTTGTAGGGACATTGCTTTTCACCTTCGATTTAATAAAATTCTCCAGCTTTTGCTTCACCTTATGACGAGAAGCATCCTTAGGAAGAGCCTCATCCATCTGAACCTTAATTCGCTTGGCTTGCTGAGCAACCTCCAAAACATTGACCAACATAAAGAGCGAGCAAGAATTCCCCCTGCTTGCATCTGATTGTTTACGGGCAAAAGCCGTTAAATCTTTTTTAGCCTCGGTTACTGCTAAGGCTCCCAAACGATCGCCAGTTGCTCCCAGATTCTTAGTGGTCGATATGGATGCCACCATAGAAATACGCGCGTAACTGGTTATATTATTAATGATATAGGAAGAAATCGTTCTCCACTTTGGCTCCTCAGGATCATCAATCTTTACAGAATCGTTATAGGCCTCATCCAGGAAGAGGGTTAACTGTGTATTGCTAATGAACTTCAGGAATTTTATTAATGCCACATTATTAAAATCCGTATAGCCTGTTGGGTTCGATGGGTCGTTGATTAAGATGGTCGAATTGGCACAGAAATTATCCCACAAACTACCTGTCTCATCAAACAATTGAAACGAACTCTTAATACGCTGCAGCTTTGTTAAAAAGCGCTCGTAATCGATACGACCTTCCTCATCTAATTCAATCTCAACATCGAAAGCATTCATATCAAATTGCTCAATTGGGAACAAATCTTTATACTCCCAGGCTGCTTGCTGATTCAAGAAAATGAAAGGCTTCACATGATTGCGATTCAAAACTAAATCACGAATAATCATCTGAACATCATCAGAGATTGATGTCTTTTCCAGATTGCCCAAACCTGAGATAAATTCACGAATAATTTGCTTATCCTCCTCGCTTTTCTGTTCGTATTTTTTCTCTATGCCAAGATCAATCAAAAGATTGCTGAAACGGCCTTTATTATCCGCTTCATTCTCAACCTTTATGAGATACTCCTTATACTTTTCGAGGAAAAGATTAATGCCAAAATTCTTATGAAAATGGTTATGAAGAGTACGCTGATAGCTATCTGGAATGATATCCAGAATGACACGACAACGCTCAACAACATCCTTTTTTAAACTCTTTAACTTACGCTCGAGCAGATATTCACCATAAGTTTTCAACTGATTTCGACCTCCACCTTCAACAATGGTCGCCAAGTCAATATCCTTGCTATTTCCATAGAAATAGGACTTCATGCGAGTTTCAAACTCTTGAAGCAAAATCTCAATGGTCTCAGTCTGCTTTTTTGAATCTTTTATATTCTCAACAAAAGAGATGAATGCAACCAGTTTCGACAAAATGTATTTGTCTTTAATAATCTGACGAGCGAACTCATCAAACTTATATAAGATGATATCCTGATCAGGATTTTCAGGTTCTGCCAATTGTTCTTTTTTCAGACGAGCCAACTCCTCTTCGTAATCCTTGATCTTAGCTTCGGCGGCCAAACGGAATTTCTCCAAGTTGCGGGAATTCACCTTATCAAGAATCAAACGCAGATTCATCTGCGTATTCGCCGGCGCTCCCAATTTCTTTGTATGAACCTTATTTAAGGTATTAATCACTTCGTTGTGGAAGGAGAATACCAGGCTGGTGTTAGATGCCAATGATTCAGGCGAACAATCAACAAAAATCATACGCGTTAGCAAGGGAAACCATTTAAAATCATTCAGTGGGTTTCGACGCATATGCTGCACCTTTACGATAAAGATGCTGGTTGTATCTTCACAAATTTGATCGTAAACCTCATCGGGACTTGTGAATTCAATCACTCGAACTATCTCAGGCTGGAAAATCTCATCACGAATGAGTTTAATAGCCGTGTCAGCCGTTCCGGAAACCAGAGTTCTGATAAAGCCATTCAAACCCTTAAAATTGACAGTCGATTCGGTACGGGTTAAAAAGTGCTCTTTCTCCTTAGCTGTGGTGTAATGGGTACTTTGAACAACAAGCTGATCCATCACATCCAAAAGGTAATTCCATTGCGCTTCTTCGATATAACCGTTTACACCGATAACGTCGCGGAACTTTCGTAGTTCACGAACCTTATCGCCAAGTAAAATTTGATACAGGAAATTGATTAAATGTTGGCTAACGGGTGGTGTTCCAACAGAAAAATCAGGGGCATTTAAAATGTGTCTCAGCTGTTTTTTTTCTTTCTCGTCTACCGCTTCGATGTCAATCAGGTGGTTAATTCTGTTGACAAAGGACTGTCGTTTGGCGCTGTACTCAAATGCTTTCGAGTTTTCATGAGGGAAAATCATCAGGGAAACATCAACATAAGCAGGAATAGACTCTTTAAGGTCTAATAATCGCTTGTTGATTTCCAGTTCTTGATTGACCGGATCGTCTGATTCTTCATAACAAAGCCTTACAAATTGAGTAAGGCTTTCAAAAATACGATGTGGAAGAAAGTTCTCTGCTCTTTCTCCCAAAGATTGGTACAGGTTGATAAAAACCTGTGCCTCGTAATTTAATTCGGATTGTGGCCTTCCGGATACGTGCATTTTAATTCTGGTTGTTTAGTTAGAAATCCTTACTAATGATTATTTATCATCAGTCATGTAAATATAGTGAGATTTTTCACTCCTAACTATGCTTTTTCCCACTAATAATTTCGCAAACCTTTGCGTAATAGCTTTTTATGATTCTATTGATTTTAAACCACCATTATCTATATAACTTATTGCCTTAAGAAAAAAACAGGCGCTTTCTGGATCTCGGAACTGCATATTAATTATGATGAAAAAAATATTGAACCACAGATTACACAGATGAACACAAATTAAATGTAAAAAGGGTGCCCCCTGCTTTGTAGTCAAAGCAGGCGTATCAAAGTTCCTCCCTTTTGTTATATTATACAGCTATAAAAAACTGTTTTGTCTAACAAATCGAACTTCACTCGACATAGAGCCAATAAAATTATAAGATCGGTTTAAGTCATAACCTGACATTTATAAGATGCCGATAGTTATCGGGACATGACGGATTAGTGAGAACAAAAAAGATCAAGGCCCTCCGAAAAACATCAGACCTCTTAATAAATCAATCCTTCATATGATTATAGAAGTAATGTCGGTGCTATGTTATTTGAGGTGGGCTGTGTCTGAAAGTCCGCAAGAAATAAGGGCATTGAGCGAAGTCGAAATGTGAGTATTTCACTACAGAACAACCCCCATAAGCCTCTCGCTTCCTTTAGCATTTCGACAGGCTCAATGACCGAAAACTCATGCCTATAGTCATCCCGGTAGTTATCGGGACATGACAGATTAATGAGAATAAAAAACAAAAGGACAGATGCCAGGAAGTCGTTTTGAGTTTTCATTTAACCTGATCCGACCAAAGAAGATTAATATGAAAATTTGTGAGACGCCTCACCAAACGATTCCTTTACGGCTTCTGCCCTTTTACCGACTAACTAAATTCTAATCCTAAAACAATTCAAAATTAAAAAGGGGTGGGTCTTCGCAAGATTTATTTTGAGATCCACTCTAAAATTAAAAAGTCAGCCCGGTTCAATGAGCTGACCTAGTCGCATGTATCTGTATCGTCTTTATATTTATAAATTGATTTTATAAATAATTGACTCCTTACCCACTTGAACCCCTTTTATGATATAATAAAAGGTATACTCACGCAGCTCAGGTAGTTGATCATCAAGCTTAGGGCGAATATCGATATACTTGGTGCTATTACAAACATCTAAAAATGTAAATTTTGTTTCACCGTTTCTACGAGAGTAAATACGCACCCCATTAGTACCTTGTTTCGCTATCTTGATAGCCGGGTAACCCCCTTCAAGATTAATTGAAGCCATAGGCTGCATATCCTTAGTATCCTGATTCGTATAAGTAATATCAAAACCCAAATCGATACCAATGGCTTTGGTATAATTAGGATGAGACATTATTTTAGAGCGGCGCGAACGTATATAAGGTGTAAACACATCACGAGCCTCGCCTAGAGCTGCTATTTTAGCACTTGAGTTGGCAACTGCCAAATCTTTAGATTCCTTGCAAGTAATAACATTATCAATTAACCTGTTATCCTCTGCTACTTCTTCATCAGTTACATCCAACGTTTCTTTATGGATTAAGATGTTGGTCTTATAAACCAAACCCTTATCAACATAGTCATTCTCTGGACCAACGATAAAGTCATGTCTTTTTCTTATTACCGTCATAATATTTCGTATTAATGAAAACATTAGGGCGAAACCTGGTCAGCACAAGAACAAAAAAAAGTTCCGACAAAACAGATACATGCTGTTAAATATGCGCTTCTTAATAAGGACACCCTATTTCGTATCTCAGAATACAATAAAACCATATTCTGACTATTGAACTAAACCTTTAACAAGCCTGTGTTTATATACAATAAAACCAGCCTTTGCTAATTAATATGATTGATCTGTAAAAAGCAGAGATCAAAAACAAACAATACCAGATCAACTTCAATCCATTAATTCAATGCGCTTTAGCTTTTCAATAATAAAGATATAGGATAAATAAACAGATTTAAAACAAATGAATATAAAAACTCATTACATTAATTATGATAATCAAACAAATACTCTAAATAAAGGCTTATAGAGATAAAACACAATCAACTATGCTAAACAAGATTTATTCTCATATTTGAAAATAGCTATTTTCAAAATTAAAAACAGAGAGAACATAAATTCTTTTGAGATGGAAATTAAACAGAAGCCTAACAAACAACAGCATACACAATTAGCTTTACAATAAGATCGTTAGATTAATAATTGACGACTCGTGGATTTTTAGCATCCTAGTCATTAGGGGAAAAAATCTTTATTAAAAGAAAAATGCACACACTTATGTTAGACATTTAGCTCAGAGGGGGCAAGTTTTTCATGGTTTTGGGCTGCATTTTTGGCTGCAGGAGTCAAATTTTCACTGTTTTGAAGCACATTTTTGGGTGAAAGAGCCCAAGAAAAGCGTGAAAATGTTCAAGAAAACAGTGAAAGACTCAGTCTTTCACAATATTCTGAGCATTTTCAAGTGCGAGACTCATCAAAAATCATGAGAGCTGGACATTTTCACGTGAAACTCCAGATTTTCGAATGTGAGAATGAAAGAAAAACATGAGAGCTTGACATTTTCACGTGCGAGAGTTGCCCTTTCACGTGAAAGACTGAGTCTTTCACTATAAAATGAGGATCTTTCATGCTCTAGAATGCACCAAAACAGGTATACACTATTAGCCAACGCCTTTAAACATGAGCTTTCTTGTAAAAAGGCAGTTTAAACCGTTTGTAAAAATAAGAAAAAGCAAAATAAGCCACAGGCATGGCTTATTAGAATTGAAATGCTATGATCTTAAAGTTAAACTATCTTATTGTTAATTAACTTTGTCCTTATTTTAGCCTCAAAGAGATCAATTTAATGCGTTTTTAAAAAAGTGAATGTCAGATTTCACATCACTCATCATAAAAAGGAGTCATTTAAACAGGAATTAAACAAGCTTAATCCCTGTTTTATTTATAAGGAGACTTTGCTTTTGTGGGCTAAATTTGGTCTATTGACGGTCTTACTGATCCCGACTCGTCGGGATTAATTACACTAAATTAGTCTCTAAGCCTGTTGATGATTCTTTTGATCTTAATTGATTTTCATTTTAGAAACCTAAAAATACGTTTCTAAAATGCACCTTCCAAATACCATTACCTAAATTCTTCAACTCCCAGATATTTACCTTTTTAAGCAGTGGTTTCTACTATAGAGTTACATATTGGGTAATAATCCGTAAGGGTTGGCTTTACAATCTCTTTAGAAAGTTTTAATGAGTCATGGCTCTTACGACTTGCCAATGTGCTTACAAATAGCGTTTACATTTTGACTTGAAAGTTTCATATAAGATACTTACTATGATTTTATTTTATAAAATAAAGAAATTAGGTTAGAATTCAATATGTTTTTAATATCCACCTCATTCTGTGCGATTGGTTTTACAGGAATCAGGTCGGATACTTCACTATAATCCATATTAGAATTATACATTAATTCTAAGGACGCTTTTAAGGTTTCAAAAATTGTTTCCTGACTTTCCTTTTCTGATAACCCAATTTCATTCGCGATTTTTTCCATTTCTTTCCATTGAAACCAGAAATATGTTGGTAACATGGCTGAAACAATTGCGTAGGCTTCCAGTTTACTTTCCAGTGTATTAAAAGTATTCCCCAATGACTTTAACAGATCAAGGATGAAGTTTTTCTCGGAATTATCAATAACATCAGAAAAACAAACAGGGTTATAACCTTTATTTATGTGTGACGCTGCATTCGGTATCATACGAACAATTCGTTTTGTACCTGTCAGTTCGGACAATTTTTCAATACTGAATTTTGGAGCAAGAGATATTAATAACGTGTTATTATTAATTGAGCTTTTAAGTTGAATAATGGTTTTGCCAATTACAGGAGGGTGAATGGCAATAAAAACAATGTCTTGCTTTGCTACTTCATCGAGTGCATCTGTTGTTTCTATTTCATGAAACAACTCTTTTAATTCGGTAATTGTATCCTTATTAGTATCACAAACTTTTATTGAAGTAAATTCAACATTTCTATTCTTAAACCCCTGAAGGAAAATTTTTGTAATTCTCCCTCCTCCAATAAAACCAATTGATTTTGTTTTCATGATGATTAAAGTTAGATGAATATGATGTCATTTAGCAATTAACTGCCCTTTCAATGCGCCCCACACTTACATACAGCGTAGAGTAAAAGTAGGCAATTATTAACAATCTAACTTTCAATCTCTCTCATATGTTGAGGCGGATGATGTAAGCCTGATATTGTAATTATTCGCCTATTTTTTATATACGTTGTTGCGGCAGTGTTAGATTACTGAAATTACAATTTTACCATTGTGTAGCCCATCCCCAAATCGTTGAATCGCCCAAGGTATTTTGTCAAAAGTATAAGGACCATCTATAACGCAATTTATCTTGTTGTCCTCGTAAAGCTGATTGATGTACTCCAAATCCTTATTAGCTTTTAACATGACCATGTGCACACGTTTCTTGCTAAACAACTTGGGTATCGGACTCATATAAAGCATCTGCAACAGATTGCCGGACCTACCACCTATTGAAACGTATTTTCCTTCCGGTTTAAGAACCTTTAAAAATTTCCAGAGCGATCTATTGGTCTTGCAATCAAGGATTAGATCATATTGCTGATCACTCTTAGTAAAGTCTTCTTTTTTATAGTCAATTACGTTGTCAAACCCTTGATTTTCCATCGCTTTTAATTTTTCACCCGTATCGACCCCTGTAACATTCGTGTTGTAAAGTTTTGCTATTTGAATTCCGAATGAACCAACACCGCCACCACCGCCATTGATCAATATCTTCTGGCCATCTTTAATCTGTCCCATATCCCGCAGACCTTGTAGGGCCAGCATTGCTGCGTGTGGGATACTAGTTGCCTCTTCAAAACTCATACTATCTGGCTTTCGAGCTAGTGCTTTCTCATCTATGCAAAGAAACTCAGCAAAGCTGCCAAATCCGAATTCTGAGATGTCACCGTAAACGGCATCTCCGGATTTAAACTTTGTAGCCTTATTTCCGACCTTCTCCACAATTCCTGCTACCTCCATTCCTGGTATCATTAATTTTTTCCTGGGACTAAATATCCCAAAGAATAGACGATAAGCAAAAGGCTTTCCGGTGGTAATACACCAATCGTAATCATTGATCGTTGTTGCACAGACTTTAATCTGAACCTCGGTATTTTTAGGTTCAGGTTGTTCGGCTTCTATAAGCCTAAGAACTTTGTCAGGCTCTCCATAGTTTTTAATATTATATGCTTTCATAATTGCTAATGTGCCAAGGGTTATAAAAAGGGCGTTTTAATGCCTTTTATACATTAGTTATGAGCCTTTTTGCCTACTCACTATTTTTACAATACGTCCATATACAATATACGCTAAATTCCAGTTGTATCCTTCAAAATAAGTTGGACCGGTAAATTGAATAGCTACCGCGTCTGTGTCTTTGTGGTATTTGGCGATACTCTGATAGCCAGGTACCAGTCCCTTATACTCGTATTCATAGATCGAAGAATAAATCTCTTGTTCCCCTTCATTAAACAATGATCCATCGTTTAATGCTCTCAAGAATATACTCACATCCTCTACTGAAGCTAACATTTCTTGCTTGTCAGTCTTTAAATCAAAGGGATATTCAACATGATAGCCACTCATGACATCGTCTATATTCACTTCACTAAGCAAACTAAAAGTATTTTTCAAATTAAGCCGGTTTAAAACTTCTTCCTGAATGAATTGGAAATGACCATAGCCCAACCTTATCCATGATCAATGGCTTCATTGGCTTGTTATTGAACTGTATCAGACAGTGGTAATATCCACGCCTTGATCAAGATCCATGGCACAAGGAACATGGAGACGATGGTTCCGACTAGCAATGCTATTCTGATTATTCACTTTGTGTATTTCTTTGTCATACTATATCGGGATAAAGAACTTTTAAATTAGCCAAAACGGATGTGTAAATCGCAATGCAACTTACACCGCTTTTCATACCTAAAAAAAACAGTCCTATCGAGGGGCACCACCGGCACTTCAAATTCCAGGACCTATACATTCTTTTCACAAACCCATATTTTTCTAGCGAAATTGACCTTTCCTCTTTTACTAACGCTGCAATAATCTGATATTCTGAATCCTGTGTTGCTGATTAAATTTGTAATATCTGAGGTAGATACAATAACAAGTCGATCTGTGATTTCTGCTGTCGACTCAATAATGTGCAAGATATCGGTATCAGTTGCACTGGTGAACAAATTATATGGCAGGTCGATAATGGCAGCTTCATACCTTTTGCTAATGTCTTTTATATCGGAGTGATATATATTTGCCTTGTAGTTGAAGTGAGAAAGATTTTTTCGTGCATTATTACATGTCTTCTCGTTAATGTCGCAGCCCTCAATGTTATTTCCTGCAAAACAGGCTTCTAACATTATTGTGCCAACACCACAACATGCATCTAGTAGCTTTTTCTCTTTGTTTGCCTCTGCTGCAATATTGACAAGAGCTTTGGCAATATTTACACTTATTGAGTTACTGAATGAGTATGGTTTTTGCTTGTGTTTATGCCAAGCTATATTGTTTTTAATCAAAACACCAAAAAACCAGATACCTTCGTAATAGCATAAAGCATAAGTTGTTGTTGGGTTATAATAATCAGTATCACCTTCAATACTGAAGCCTATATCTCTTAACTTTCTTAGCCTATCAGCATACTCAGTTGTATCACCATCAAAAACTAAATATTCAACTTTGAAACCTTCAACGCGTATATTTTCTTTTTTGATTTCATTTATCAAGGTAGAGTAATCTTCTGAAAATGAAATAATATCAAGCCTACTTCTAATGAAAGCACTACTTGATGGTTCTACTCTTATATCGGAAAAAAGGAGTTTATTCTTCTCTTCCTTATTAAAAATATATTTCGATTCGAGCGTGCATAGCTCCCTTTCAGTAATGTCACAATTAAAAGAATATATATATTTGTTCATCTGCATATTTTTTGACCTTAAATGCAAAGATGATACTATAAAATTAAACGACAGGCCTAGAAGCGTCTAAATTATCTTACACCAAATGAAATGTATAATATTATTGTTAATAATGAAAAAGTTGCATTAGCGCCTTGAATCCAGCCAAGTCTTTCAAAAGAGAACCTAAAGTCGTTTAATAAAGACCAATTTATGAAAACTACTTTACAAACAGTATATTTTGTATTGAAAAGTAGATAAGAGCCTGTAAAGTAGAACGCATCTATTTTGAGGAATTGGGTAAAAGGTTTTGAATCAGCCCGTCAAGCATCCCTAATAATCCCTTCGGTTTACATAGCCAAGGTTGATTGATTCTGATTTCAAGCTGTACTTTTTTAAGGATTCTATTTTAAATTGTTGAACGGAATCGTTTATAGCTATGTTTAGTTCTTGTTTGACTTTAACCATCTTATCGGTTGAGGATTGGCAAATGGTGATCATTGCTCCTGCCATAATCGTTGCTATAACAAGAGTGGTAATTGTCTTTTCATAATGTTTGTATCTTTGCTTTAAATTTTTACTCGTTGTAAAAAAAGGTACCCCTTAACGAATGTTCAGTTAAAGGGTACCTTTTAATAAGTACATGATTAGAGAGAATCGATAATCATGTGCATTTCTTATTTTGCTTTACTGATACTTTTACCAGTTTGTAGCATTAGCAGTATCTAATACTCTTTTTACTTTAATTACAACATCTATACGCCTGTTTTTTGACCTACCGTATTTTGTTTCATTGTTCTCAATAGGTTTGCTTTCACCATATCCAACAGATGCAATATTTGACTGGTTATAATCCGGCATATTTGCCATTAAATATGATTTTACAGCATCGGCTCTTTTTTGAGATAAAGCCAAATTCAAACTATCCCCTCCCTGAGAATCTGTATGTCCCTGAATAACAATCTTGCTTTCGGAGAATATGTTGATGGTATTTTGAACTTTGCCCAGTAAGAGATAATTTTCAGGTTTCACTTCGGCACTTCCTATATCAAAATTGAAACCGGTCATTCGTAAAATTATGTCATTCCCCTGACGAAACACATTGGCTTCATTCATATCAAACATATTAAATACCTCATCAAATTTCTGAACAACCTTTTCTTCATAAGCTATTTGATCTTCCAGCATCTGTTGTTTCATTGAGGCATCAGAAATTTGTTCTTTTTGCTTGCTACCCATCGCAGCCATTTGCTTTCTTTGGTTAGCATTGGTTGTTTCGTAAATATTCAGGTTATGGCTAAGTTTGTAAATACTGTCTTTCAGAATGATAATATTTGTCGATATTTTCTCAGCTGCAACGCTGCTACCTTCATTAAATCTAACCGAAATACCAGTAACATCACCAATTTGTGTAAGATACGATTCACCCCTTAAGATTAAATCTTCAATTCCCTTATCCTGATCATCAATCTTGTTAATATAATTTACAAGGTAAATGGTATGGCTTGCTTCGTATTCAGCATTTTTTGCAAGCATACGTGGCTTATCTGTATCATAACGTTCAGTTTCCAAAGCAGCTTGACCCTCCTTTAGACTTTTTTTAGCTTTTGCCAGGGTTTTGGGTGCATATTTTTCGGCTTTCATGTCTTCTGCTTTGGCTATTAATTGTCTGGCATGATTGAACAAATTTGATTTAATAGCAGCAAGTTCTGCCTTGCGGTATAAACTATACGCCTCTTTACCCTTTTCTTTTGCCTTATCTGAATTACCTCTCTCGTAATTGTGGCTTGCATCTTTAAATTCATTTTGTGCATCCTCCCACAATTCTTTTTCGTATGTATCCGCTTCAGCGTCAAGTGCATCATCTCTTGCAGTCAGAGTTTCAGCAAAAAGAACTTCCATTACATCAATTTCCTTTGTAGATTTCTTGAAATAATTAAAAGCTTCCTTCAAATATTCTTTGATATCAGACAGATTGTCACCGCTTTCATAGGCCGAATTAGCTTTTTCATAATATTTTAATCCGTCGTTATAATTTGAAGGTGATAATATTTCTGCCCGTTTGTCGATAGCGTTTTGATATGCTTTTTTGGCATCATTAAATATTATCGACTTAGCATCCTGGGAAAATAGATTAGAAGTGTAAAACATACTTAAAAGTATGCTTACAATCAGCAGCTTGTTTCTTGTAAAAGTTTTCATAGTTTTATTTTAAAAATTAAAAAAAATAGTGCTTTCAGCATTAGTAATTTTATCTAATTCATGCCTATGTTACCATAACAAATAATATTGCCGAATTCACTGTGTTTTGATAGATATTTATTGAATTTTTATTATTCCCTCTCTGAAGCATCGTATGTAAAATCATTTCACTATTAAATATAAGACTTAAATACTGAAAAGCATCACACAATTAAATAAACAATCACATAACTCACACATTCCCAATCAATATGAACATACCACAGTATTACTTTTGGATCATGAATCTGGATAAATAATTGAAATGAAAATGTTAGAAATGAATGCCAAATAATCTTTTCTACCTATTGGGAGTTTTTAAGTTCGTTCAGAAGTTCTCTTAAAATAGCGGTCGCATAAGTAAAAGCATAATCCGACAGGGCGTAAGAAATGATCAGATCCTCATTATGAATCATTGCCCCGCAAGAATACACCACATCGTGTACATATTCAATTTCATCAATAGATTTCAATCATATTTTGGTATTTATATTACAACCAAAAGCTCGCATATAAAACGTAAGTGATTTCGAAGTACTTACCTCTCTAGTTAGCAGTGAGCCAAATTTACGGTTAAGCACACGTTTAATCTTTTAAACGACCTAGTCAAATCGTAGATTTGGCGGGAATAAAATATCGCACTAACTTGTCGCAAACCACTAAACCACTGAACCACTAATGTTTTATCATGCATTATTGTAGCCAGTGGTTCTTCATTCCCTTACTTCTTTTTTTGACCTTTCTATTATGTCTTTGAGGTCATCTTTGCCTATTTAAAAAAAGCCATTAGATTCATCAGATTCGTTTTCTATTTGCTTTACATCATCTATTTTCTTCTTTTTGCCCACGAAGCATAGGGACAGACATCCAATTAATACTCCAATGATAAAAGATAATAAAATTGTTAAGGAAAAAGGGACAGTGATACTCCAACTAATAAAAGTAACATTTACCATTTCAAGGTTCTGGTATGCAAATGTTAAAACTATTGCAAACAGCAGAAGCAAAGCTAAAGTTTTGATAATTTTCATATCTCTTAAAGATTTAATTATGCCTACACTTAAGGATTTTAGGCTTACTCCTAATATTTTAATTTATAGCAGTCGTTTCTTACCCAATGACTAAAACTTGTTTATGTATTCACAATACCTGTCATATATTTCCATGACAGGTATTGGTCAGCTTTATTGCACATTATCTTTTGTGCAAATCAACTAGTTATTCAAATTTATGAAAATCGGTTAACAAATAATATGTTTTGTACAGGAAAGTACATAAAGACATGTGAAAATAGAACGCATCTACTTAGGGGAATTGGAAAAAAAAAGTTTAGAACCATCCCTATTCTAATAAATAAGCCCTCCTCTCTGTTTTTAGTCTTAATATCCTTGTTAGCAATAAAACCAATAGGCTAATTAAAAATATTTAGGAGGCTATAAGAAAAAAATATTTCATTATTTTCATAATTAACAAATCATGTTTCATTCATTTACTACAATAAAGTATTATTTTTGGAGTTTATTTTTGAGCAACAAATAGGTGTATTCATAAACAAATTTAAAATAGATGAAACGGTTAGCATTAATCCTTATAAGCCTTGCTTTAGCAGCACTTTTCTCAACCTCATGTACTACAGACGAAGAAACTCAACCCAATTTTGATGAGTCGTTAATTATTGGAAAATGGAAAAGTGGAACTTTGTTCGAGAGATACGATTTAGATAAATCAGGTGCTACCTGGG
>NZ_JBFFKR010000012.1:0-33746 GCF_041555295.1 Ancylomarina sp.
CACCATTAGGTAGTCGCTTTTTATATTTCTAAAACTGTAAGCTTAGTTTAGCCTTCAATTTTGTGTAGAATCATTTTCTTAGCTGTACTGATAGCCGCATCGATACCTTGAGGATCTTTTCCACCAGCAGAAGCAAAGAATGCCTGGCCACCGCCGCCACCTTTAATCTCCTTAGCTGCTTCACGAACAATTGCACCAGCATTCAAATCGTACTCTTTAACCAAGTTGTCAGAGAATATGATAGTCAGGTTAGCTTTCCCACCAAGATCAGCACCAGCAATAAACACTAGGTTTTCAACTTCAGCTTTTAGAGAGAAAGCAATGTCCTTAATATCAGCAGCAGATTTTACATTCATCTTTTTACTGATGAAATTCACGCCTTTGGTTTCAGATATTTCAGACTTTAAAGCATTCTTTACAAGCTTTAGCTGATCCTTTTGGAAAGCTTCAAGGCCTTTTTTCATTTCAGAGTTTTCCGAAATAAGGGCTTCGATATTTTTAAGAAGATTTTGATTCGACTTAAAAGTACGCTCAATCTCTTTAAGTGTGTTTAGCTTATCGTTGATATACTTTTCAGCTTTATCAGCTGTAATCGCTTCGATACGACGAACACCTGCAGAAATTGCTCCCTCAGAAGTTAGTTTAAATAAACCGATCTGACCAGTAGCCTTAACGTGAGTACCACCACAAAGCTCAACTGACTCGTTTAATTTCACAACACGAACTAAGTCACCATATTTTTCACCGAATAGTGCCATAGCGCCCAAATCGACAGCTTCCTGCATAGGAATACCATTTTTAATCTCGCAAGTTGCATTCTCACGAATCTTCCGATTCACGATTTCTTCGACCTTCGCAATTTCCTCTTCGGTCAATTTTTGGAAGTGAGCGAAGTCGAAACGCAAATGATCAGGATTAACCAAAGAACCTTTTTGCTCAACATGATCGCCCAATACTTCGCGAAGTGCTGCATGCAGTAAGTGAGTAGCCGTATGATTATTTGCAATTAATTGACGTTTCTCAGCATTTACAACGGCTTTAAAAGTTAGAGTCGGATCACTAGGCAATTCATCAGTGATATGGATGATCAATCCCGTTTCCTTTTTGGTGTCAACAATAGATATCTTCTCGCCATTGGCTTCGATATAACCCGTGTCACCAACTTGTCCACCACTTTCGCCATAGAAAGGAGTGATATTGAATACCAATTGGAATAAATCTTTCCCTTTGATATTCATCTTACGATAACGCGTAATTTTTACGTCAGTCGATAGGTAATCGTAACCAACAAACTCTTCTTTATCGTCTTTTAGAATCTCAATCCAATCGCCAGTTTCCATTGCTGTAGCTGAACGAGAACGATTCTTCTGAGCTTCCATCGCCTCATTGAATTCTCTTCTATTTACAACCAGATTGTTCTCTTTAAGAATCAACTCAGTTAAGTCTAATGGGAAACCATATGTATCGTAAAGTTCAAAAGCAACTTTACCTTGAACGACTTTAAAGTCGTCAGCTTTTGTTTTTTCAATAATCTGATCAAGTAATTTGATACCGTTAGCAAGTGTTCTTAAGAAAGAATTCTCTTCCTCTTTCACTACTTTCTCGATCAAACCTTGTTGCTTAATCAATTCTGGGAAATGCTTACCCATAACCTCGATAAGAACTTCAACCAATCTGTACATGAAAGGATCTTTCAAATCAAGGAAAGTGTAGCCATAACGAACTGCACGTCGAAGAATTCGGCGAATCACATATCCAGCTTTATTATTCGATGGTAACTGACCATCAGTAATCGCAAATGAAATGGTTCTGATATGATCAGCAATAACTCGCAAAGCGATATCAACCTCTTCATTTTCGCCATAAGTCTTACCACACATTTTAGCAATGGTTTGAATAATTGGCTGGAAAACATCAGTATCATAATTCGATTGCTTATTTTGTATAGCCATACAAAGACGCTCGAATCCCATTCCTGTATCAACATGCTGATGAGGAAGTGCTTCTAGAGAACCATCAGCCTTGCGGTTGAATTGCATGAACACTAAGTTCCATATTTCAACAACCTGTGGGTGATCCATATTAATAAGGTCACGACCATCAATAAGTTTTCTTTCGTCTTCGGATCTAAGGTCGATATGAATCTCAGAGCAAGGACCACAAGGACCTACATCACCCATTTCCCAGAAATTATCCTTCTTGTTTCCATTGATGATATGACTTACTGGAAGGTATTTCTCCCAATAACCTGCAGCTTCATTGTCACGCTCCATTTTGTCTTCTTCGCTACCTTCGAATACACTAGCGTATAAACGATCAGTAGGAAGTTTTAAAACATCTACCAAAAGTTCCCATGCCCAATCAATGGCTTCCTTTTTAAAGTAGTCACCAAAAGACCAGTTTCCTAACATCTCGAACATGGTATGGTGATAGGTATCGTGACCTACCTCTTCCAAATCGTTATGCTTACCTGATACTCTCAAACATTTTTGAGAGTTGGTAATTCTTTTATATTTGATTGGTGAGTTGCCCAGAAAAACATCCTTAAACTGGTTCATACCAGCATTTGTGAACATTAATGTAGGGTCATCTTTAATCACCATTGCTGCTGATGATTCAATTTTATGTTGTTTGGATTCAAAGAAATCCAAAAAGGTTTGTCTGATTTCGCTAGAATTCATATTGTATTATGTTTTAAATCAATGTGATTTTGATACTTAGCTTGCAAAGTTAGATTATTTCCTTAATTTTGCTCACATGCGTGAAGAAAAATGTATGTTTTTCTGAAAAAATAAATTGAATATTAACCTATGGCAAAAACCAAATATCAGTTTAATCCTGAGTCTATTAGTTACGAAGAAGTTGAAGTAAGCTTTAAGACTCGAGCATTAGGCTTTCTAAAACATATAGCTTCGAGTTTAGTCCTTGCGGTTATTATGGTGGCCATTCTCTTCAATTATTTCGGTTCTCCAAAGGAGCGTTCGCTAGAACGTGAGAATCAGGAATTACTCTCTCATTACGAAAGATTAAATAACGAATTCAATAAAGCACGTGTTGTTTTGGGTGACCTTGAGCAACGAGATGACAATATTTATCGAGTGATTTTCGAAGCAGAACCTATTCATAATAATATCAGGAAAGCAGGTTTTGGTGGGGTTAATCGCTACGAAAATTTAGAGAATTTAGAGAATGCTGATCTTGTTATTTCAACGGCAAAAAAACTTGATCAATTATCAAAATCCATTTACGTTCAAACTAAGTCGTATGATGAGGTGGAGATCATGGTTAATAACAAGTTTAAACTCTTAGCAGCGATTCCGGCTATTATGCCAATTGCCATCAAAGATTTTAATCGAATTTCTGCAGGCTACGGCTGGCGTGTTCATCCGATTTATAAAACTCGTAAGTTTCATGATGGAATGGACTTTACAGGTAAATCAGGAACCCCTCTTTATGCCACAGGCGATGCAGTTGTAAAGAAGGTTGGAACCTTAAGAGGATATGGGAAAACAGTTATTTTGGATCATGGTTATGGGTACACAACGCTTTATGCTCATTTAAATGGTTACAATGTGAAGCGTGGACAAAAAGTAAAGCGAGGAGAAGTCATTGCATTTTTGGGTAATACTGGAAAATCGACTGGACCTCATTTACACTATGAAATTAGAAAATCAGGTCAGACTTTAAATCCTATTAATTATTATTTTAATGACCTAACTGCAGACGAATACGATCGTATGGTTGCCTTCGCTGCGAACACTGGTCAAACAATGGACTAGTTTCACCAAAAAGATACTGGCAAACATAAAAAGTGGCACGAAAAATTTAACTTCGTGTCACTTTTTTGTTAATTTAGTCTAAGCTTATAATTTAAGCTCCTGTTATTCTGTTTGAAAAAGAGTCTGCTGTGCCATATCGCGAAACGAAAATAGAAAAACTCTACTACTCCATTGGAGAAGTTGCCGAAATGTTTTCGGTGAATACATCTCATATCCGATATTGGGAGAAGGAGTTTGATATTATAAAACCGAAGAAGAACAAAAAAGGGAATCGTTTTTTTACAAAGGCTGATATCGATAATTTCCATTTAATTTATCATCTTGTAAAAGAAAGAGGGATGACTCTTAGTGGTGCTAAGCAGAAGTTGAAGGAAAATAAAGCGGATACTCAAAATAATTTTGATGTTGTGTCAAGACTTCAGGATATTAAGACTCTCCTTCTTGAGATGAAAGAAATGATCTAGAATTCCGAATCAGGAATATAACCCTTAAAATTTTAGAATTGAAAGTAAAAGATATAGTAGCTGCGATAGAAGAAATAGCACCCTTATCTTATCAGGAGTCCTATGACAATGCAGGTTTAATTGTTGGAAGATCTGATTTGGAGATTACTGGAGCATTAATATGCTTGGATGTTGTAGAGGAAGTTGTAGAGGAAGCTATTGAAAAAGGATTAAATCTGATTATATCACATCACCCAATTGTTTTTAAAGGGTTGAAACGATTCAATGGTAATAACTATGTGGAACGCACAGTGATGTTAGCCATTCAAAATAATATTGCCATTTATGCGGCTCACACTAATTTGGATTCTGTAAAAGGGGGAGTTAGTGATAAAATGTGTGATGTGTTGGGCTTAGTAAATCGTAAGGTTTTAGATCCAGTAAGTGAAGATTTGAAGAAATTAGTGACTTATGTGCCATCTGATAAAGCAGAAGAGGTTCGTAAGTCGTTGTTTGAAGCTGGGGCAGGACAGACAGGGAATTACGATTCTTGTAGCTTCAATTCAAAAGGAGAAGGCACCTTTAAAGCCAATGAGACTGCGACACCTTATGCTGGTAAGCAAGGTGAGTTACATTATGAAGCAGAGACACGAATTGAAACAATTTTTCCTAAGCACTTACAAGGGACAATAGTAAGAGCTTTATTCCGTTCTCATCCTTATGAGGAAGTTGCCTATGATATATACTCTTTAGAGAATAAAAATCCTCAAGTTGGTTTGGGCATGATTGGTGAATTAGAGAAGCCAATGGATAGTCTGGAGTTTTTGAAAAAACTTAAAGATTTATTCCATTGTGGAGCTATACGACACACACCTATTATAAAGAATACAATTAGGAAAGTAGCACTTTGTGGTGGCAGTGGAAGTTTCTTACTAAGAAAAGCTATGGCATCCAAAGCTGATATTTATATCAGTGGAGATTTTAAATATCACGAATTTTTTGATGCCGAAGGAAAGATAATTATTGCTGATATCGGACATTATGAAAGTGAACAGTTTACTAGAGAAATTTTTTATGAGATAGTTACAAAAAAATTCCCTAACTTTGCGGTTCGTATCTCAGAGATAAATTCGAATCCAATAAATTATTTGTAAACATATGACTACACAAAATCCAAAAGCTGCAGATTTAAAGGATATTTCAGTTGAAGAAAAATTGCGTGCACTGTACGAAATGCAAAGTATTGATGCTGAGGTTGACAGAATAAAAACGCTAAGAGGAGAACTTCCTTTAGAAGTTCAGGATTTGGAAGATGAAATTGTGGGGCTTGACACCAGGATTAATAATCTTAACACTGAAGTAAGTGTGCTTGGTGATACTATCACTAAGAAGAAACAAGAGATAAAAGAAGCTGATTTGTTGATTAAAAAGTACGAGGCTCAACAGTCTAACGTTCGAAATAATCGTGAATTTGACTCTATCTCTAAAGAAATTGAATTTCAAAAACTTGAAATTGAGTTATGTGAGAAGCGTATTAAAGAATTCACCGTAGAGGTTTCTGGCAAGAAAATTCAGATTGAAAAATCAAATGCTGTTTTAGCTGATAAAAAAATGGACCTTGAGGCTAAGAAAAGTGAATTAGACGCAATTGTTTCAGAAACTCAACTTGAAGAAGACAGGTTGAATGGTAAATCAGCTGAATACAAAACCAAAATTGAGGAGCGTTTGATTAATGCTTATACTCGTATTCGTAGTAATGCTCGTAATGGTCTTGCAGTAGTAACTGTAGAGCGTGATGCTTGTGGCGGTTGTTTTAACAAGATTCCACCTCAACGTCAGATGGATATTCGTACTCGTAAGAAGATTATCGTTTGTGAATATTGTGGCCGTGTTTTGGTTGACCGTTATATCGTTGATTACGATAGTAGTCTAGAAAAAGCTGATGTTGAAGAAGCTGATGCTAAGCCAAAAAGAAGAACTCGCAAAACAAAAGAATAGTTCTACTATAGATATTACAAAGGCCGTCGAGTTTCGACGGCCTTTTTTGTATGCTGGATTTTTCGAATTGAAAACGATTTAGTTTGTTGGTGTAATTATACCCTCTGTACTAATCTTTAATTTAGCTTCAGGAATATCACTTAGAGTTAATTCCTTCAGTTTTAAAGCAGCCTTATTTAGTTTGTCTATTCGTGTACCTAAACCTTTAATTTGTTTACACGAAATAACTTCAGCCTTTTTAAATTCTCCTTTTTTGTTCGTAAATACTTTCAATATAGGAGCTAACCCATTGATGCCTGATACTTTCATACGACTATAAGTACAGAAATTCCCCAAGCTGTAGATGATGAAACGATCTTTGTACAGATCAACAGCTCTTAAAACATGTGGTCCATGACCTAAGATGACATCTGCACCAGCATCAATCATTTTTCGAGCAAATTCATACACATTACCTCTGTCTTCACCCAAAAACATTTCTCGTTCTCTGGTCAGATTTTCGTATTTCGATCCTTCAGCTCCACCATGAAAAGAAACGACCGTTACATCACATCTATCGTTCAGAGATTCTACAATACGTATAGCTTCTTCTGTATCATTAATATCACAGGTTCCTCTAATGGGAGCAAAGGCACAAAACCCAAATTTAACGCTATCTCGTTCAATAACAATACTAGGATATTCTAATAAGCCAACATGGCTTAAACCAGCCTTTTCAATCTGTTCAATGGTATTTAACCTACCAGGAACACCTAAATCACCCGAATGGTTATTAGCCATGCTTAGAACATCAAATCCAGCATCAGCAATATGCTTGAAGAGAAAATTAGGACTTCGAAAAGCATAGCAATTAGCAGTATCCTGACATCTTTTTGTAATGGGTAATGAATCAGAATAAGCACCTTCTAAATTACCAAAACTAATACTTGCATCACTTAGAAATGGATATAGCCCTTTCATCAGACTATCCCCATTTTGTGGAGGCATATACTTGGGATGAGGAAAATTAGTTCCTAGCATGATATCCCCAACACCGATAATACTGACTAGTTTTTCGTCAATTTGTTTTTGAATCGTGTCAGGGGTTACGATGATACTATCTTGTAAAGTAATTGTATCAATAGCCTCTTGTGCTATGAGGGCTGATTGACTCACAAATAATATTGATATGATATGAACTAAATGCAGTCTCATAGACATGTGTATTAATCGTTTAATTACCAAGATCCACCAGCGCCACCGCCACCAAAGCTTCCACCACCAAAGCCTCCGAACCCACCAAAGCTACTTCCTCCTCCAAATCCTCCAGATCCTGAAGAAAAATCGTTGAAAGAACTGCCATGTGATCGTGAACCAGAACCCATCAGACCAAGTAGCATCCAAAATGGAAGACTACTTCCTGTACTGCCCATGGTATGATGTCCACGAGAGCGGGAGCGTCCTATAAATGAAAAGATAAGGATGATAAAAAGAGGAATTAAAAATCCAAATGAGCCACCTTTACCAGAGCGCGAACGTTGCTTTGCATATTGCTGGTGATTGAATTCACCTTTAGCCAAGCCCATTAATACAGAACTAGCCTGATTGATTCCTTCATAGATTTGTCCTTGTTTGAAATAAGGAATCATCTCATTACTCACAATTTCTTTCGCTGTAGCGTCAGGTATAGCTCCTTCGAGGCCATAACCTGTTGCAATAAAGACTTGTCCTCTGCTTCCTGAAGATTTGGGTTTGAAAAGAATCACAATCCCATTGTCAAAACCTTTTTTTCCAACTTGCCACTTTTCGCCTATCTCATATGCAAAACTTGAAGCATCAGATCCATTCAGACTTTTAACAGTCACTAAAGTGATTTGATTACCTGTGTTGGCATAAAAATCGAGCAATTTTTTCTCTAAAGCATTTGATTCCGATTTTGTAAGAACATTGGCGAAATCGTTAACCAATACTTGTTGCTTAGGTCGAGTAGGAATGTCTTGTGCTTGTGCTTGAGAAAAACTTGAAAGAGCTAAAGCTAGTATTATTAATAGTTGTTTAAAATATCTCATTGCTTTAATTTTTAGTTATCTCCAAATGAGATTTCATCACTTAACTCGTTCACATCATCAGCTTGATAAGGGAAATGAGTTTTTAATTGTAGTCCAGCCATCTTTATACCTTCTGAAAGTCCTGTGGCAAACTCTCCTTGTTTAAAGTAGCCCAGTATTTCTTCTTTGGTATGATTCCAAAATGATTCCGGAACCTTAGCATTGATACCAGCATCGCCTAAAATTGCAAATTTATGATCGCGAATGGCGAGATAAAAAAGAACGCCGTTTCTCAACTCAGTTTTGTGCATTTCTAATTTTGAAAAAAGGAAAGCGGCTCTATCCATAACATCATCGGGGCAATTGTTCTCGACGTGAATACGAATTTCACCTGAGGTATTCGTTTCGGCTTCAGCAATGGCTTGTTTTATCGCTATTTGCTCTTCTTTACTAAAAAAATCAGTAGCTGATTTCATCTGTTATTATTTTAAATTTTGATAAGATGGAAGTCGCCATAAGAGTTCTTATTTCTGTATTGTAGAAACATCTTCCGTTGCTCGTTACATATTATTAATATTTTGATTTGGATGTTTTTCTAAGAGAATTGAGAGCTAAAAGTTATCAATTCTCTTAGTTTTGGCTCTAACTATTTTGAATCTTAAAATTTGACTTCAGGAACCTTTTCTGAACCTTTAGTTGCTTCAAAATAAGCTTTCTTTTCGTAATTATAGAATCCTGCAAAAAGAGAATTTGGAAATTTCTGAATGTAGATATTGTACTGCTTTGCAGATTCGTTGAATTTCTTACGCTCCACAGTGATACGATTTTCTGTTCCTTCCAATTGAGCTTGAAGGTTCATGAAATTCTGATTAGCTTTAAGCTCAGGGTAGCGTTCAACACTAACCATTAAACGAGATAAGGCAGAACCTAATCCATCTTGAGCAGACTGAAACTGCTTCATGCTAGCGGCATTCATGTTACCAGGAGTAATGTTTATAGAAGTAGCTTTTGCACGCGCTTCAATTACACCCGTAAGGGTTTCTTTCTCATGTTCAGCATAGCCTTTTACAGTATTTACCAGATTAGGAATTAAATCTGCACGGCGTTGATAAACATTTTCAACTTGTGCCCATTGACCATTCACGTTCTCGTCCATGGTAACCATATTATTCTTAAAACCGACAGATTTACTAATTCCCCAGATAGCAAGTACAGCTATAATAATAAGGATAATGACTGATTTCTTCATGTGTTTTGTATTTGTTTTTGAAATTATTAGTTCGAATTTTAGACGGATTCATTTGTTGATAATGACGATATGAATCTACATTATTTCTATGAGATAGATATAAAATTACGAGATATTCGGCAAAATGTATGCCTATGTGGATAAGTAGACAAAAAGGGTAGTTGAAATGACAGGCTGGCAGAATTGAATCTGTACTTTAATGCATTAATTGTTTTATTCTATTACAAATACTAAGGGATAGGATAATTGTTTCAAAATTGTAATTTTGGGTCAGCTATTATTGAAAATAGCCCAAATATAAAAGGGAGAACTGAATCTCCCTTTTTTATAATCTTGCAATATGCGAATTCAATCTTTAACTGAAATTGAAAAACTGAGAAAACAAGAAGTTTCCTTCTGCATCTATTTCTCATCACCAAATTGTGGCGTATGTCAAGTGCTAAAACCAAAAATAATGAGTTTGATGAAGGATTATTACCCTGAAATTCAAACTTATAAAGTAGATGTAGCTGTCTATCCTGAAATAGCTGCTCAAATGGGATTTTATACAAATCCTAGTTTTATTGTTTATTTGAATGGACAGGAATATCTAAGAAGATCACGTTCTATCAGCTTACAGGAGTTATATGAGAGCTTGGCTCGACCTTATAAATTAATGTTTTGAATTTGGTGATTTAATAGGTTCCTACATTTAGCATGACTAATGGGCATGCTTGTTCAGTGATGATACCATTGGCACGAGCTTTTATCTCAAATTCTGGATTCTCTGTTCCAGGAGGGAATAATATGCGTTGAGGTTTTAAACTGATTAAATAATCGTAATAACTTTTTTGGTTTTTCGGAGAAACATAAATTGCGACTGTATTAATATCAGTATAATGAGGAAATCCAGTTTCAATATTTACAGTGTAAGCAGTCCCTTCCTTATTACCAATTGCATAAGTCTTTATTTTATGCTCTTTTAGTAGTTTGATACATTTGTTTGAATAGCGTTCAATATTAGTACTTGCGCCAATAACCAGAGTTGTTTTCATTTTGGAAGCTTATAGTTAATATTTTGTTTCTAGTTGAATATACAAAATATTTAGCATAAGTCGAAAAATGTAATTGTGATTTATTTGAAATTCAATCCACTATTTTTTCTCAACGAGGACAGTTGCATAGGCTGAAACACCATCTTCGGTGCCTTCAAAGCCTAATTTTTCGGTTGTTGTAGCTTTTATAGCTAAGTCTTCAAGATCTATTCCCATAACTTCTGAGAGCGTTTTCTGCATTTCCAGAATATGTGGATTGATTTTTGGTTTTTGCAAAGCAATTGTTGAATCGATATTACCGATGGTAAAACCTTTTTCTGCAATTATCTCAACAGTTTTCTTTAGCAATATTTTACTGTCAATTCCTTTTAGTTCAGCTGATGTGTCTGGAAAATGGTAACCAATATCTCGCATGTTGGCGGCGCCCAATAAGGCGTCGCAAATTGCATGAATTAAAACATCACCATCTGAGTGTCCAACACTTCCTTTATGATGGTCTAATTGAATGCCACCTAACCAAAATTCTTCACCCTCTGCTAATTGGTGAACATCGTACCCGAATCCTACTCTAATTTTCATTGTTTATATTTTTATCATGACTTACTGCATAGGTTTTAAGTTGACTAAGCCGTGTTGAAATGAATTTGCACAAAAAAATCCTCACGTGAAATGAGGATTTTAAAGTTATATATTTTTTTAGTTTATCTTCTATTCGATTTTAAATCCAGATTAGCAGAAATTGAAACACGCAATGTGTTTTGAAGTGGGTTATTTTGACTTGATGGGATTAAATATGAAAAATCAAGATCGAACATACTAAGTTTAACACCAACACCAGCTGTGTAGAACTTACGATTTCCTTTATCCTCATTTTCGTGAAAATATCCCGTACGAACGGCAAATTGATTTTGATACCAATACTCCAAACCTAAGCTCCAGGTTATTTCTTTAAACTCCTCACTCATACCATTTGGAGCATCAGAGAATGAACTGAAAATACCAGACATCACACTCTTGTCATTTATATTTGAAGATAGGTTCTCATCATTTTCTTCAATTTTTCTTCCAGATGAGCTTGGAACCATTAACTTATTCATATCAACCGAAACAGTAATAGAATTGTATTGATCAATCTGGTGCTTATAAGTCGAACCAATTCTCAAATTTGTAGGAATAAATTCTTTTTCACTATCATCAGAATAACTTATTTTAGACCCAATATTAGAAATATTTACCCCCCATGACCAGACTGATGGGTTATGTGAAGAACCATATTCTTTTCGATGATAAACAGATAAATCAGCAGCAAAAGCGTTGGCCGTTTTAGATAGATTATCGTAACCTCCTTGTGAAATATCTGAAAAGATATATCGGAAAGCGATTGCTCCAGAAAAATTGTCTCCTAAGCGGCGTGAGTAAGCAACATCAATAGATAATTCGTAAGGACTTTTTTTAATAGGGATATCATCTGCTTGTTGTTGTAAGAAAATATCTCCAAGAGAAAAATATCTAAAGGATGCAGCTATAGTTTGATATTTATCTAAGCTATAATAACCTGAAAGATAGGATAAGCTCATGTCATCTGTTATTTCTCTTAACCAAGGCGTGTAGGAAGCGCTAATACCAGCTTCACTTTTCGTAAAGCTATACTTTGCAGCATTCCAAAACATAGAGTTGTGATCAGGACTAGTAGCAACCCCTGTATTTCCCATACCACCAGCTCGGGAGTCAGGTGTGATAGAAAGAAAAGGAACTGCCGTTGAAATATAATTTGCTCCTGTTACTGATGTTCCTTGGGCGTTAGCTTTGTTTAATAGAGTAAAAAGAGCAAGTATACAAAGTGCTCTAGATAAGATTTTTTGAATATTCATAAAGTTGAAATTGATTCGATCTGCAAATATATTATAATAACTCTAATTCCTTATTTTTATTATTTAAGGATGACTAATTTTTGAAATTTATTTGCCGTTTTTCCATCCTCAGTTCTCAGTTTAACTCGATAAAAATAGACGCCTCGGCCTATTGAGTCTCCAAAATCATCTTTCCCATCCCAGTTTATGGGCCCCACTCTAAAACCAGAGGAGTTAATTGAAGTTTCTATGGATTTAACTAGTCGACCGGAAACAGTCAATATTTGAATTAAGACTTCAATTTCACCATTCGCTTGATTGTGTTCAAAATAGAATCCCGTGTTGGTTGTGAATGGATTCGGATAATTGAGGAGGTGTTTAATGGCTAATTTCGCATCCTGTGCTACAATAAAATCAACTTGACTTTCAGATGAGTTATTCACGTTATCCCAGACCTTCAGATTAAGTTGATGTTCTCCTTCTTCAAGCTTAGAAAGTTGGTAAGTTATTTGACCTTTCTGGTAACTATCTAGTTGGGCTTGATAATGATCATTTAATTCGATGCTATTATCATTGTTTTGATCTATTGTAGCAAGAATGTTATGTCCCGAATTGGTGCCCAGTGTATTTATCCCACTTGAATCTTGAACTATCGCAAGTAGGAGTGGAGATTCATTGGTTGTTCCCCCATTTACAAACTGTTCGTCATTCATATAGAGCTCAATTTCAGGACCTACTTTATCGTCGATATTATTAATGTCCGACCCACCTACAATTATATTATCACTATATCCGCTTGCAGTGGTGCTGTTACTCTTTGCGTAGTATTGAATTTTCCCTTTACCATATTCAAAATTGATATCCTTTGGTACTAGAAAGCTAAAACTGAATTCGCCATTCTTTATACTTACTTTACCTGAATAAAGAGCATTTCTTTGCTCTTTGTATTCAAAAGGAATTTCGTCATTGCCTAATGTGGTTTTATCAGAAAATTTGTCGAAAACTGTAGGGTAAAGGGTTCCATTAAATTGATTGAGATTTTGAGCATTTCTATCTTCAAGTTGTCCTGATATTGTGATCTTGCTTAGAGCCTTAAGTGTATCAGTGGTTTGATTGATATCGACATTGTTAAGCTTAAGAGTGGTAATATTCTCTTTTGGATAATTTAGTTTCAAGGCAGGGTCTCCCAATAGGGTGAAATTCCGTTTGTTGTTACTTGAACCACTCGCATTTTTTGTGAGTCGCATAATATCACCTAGACGTAAGTTCTCTTTTTTACTGTCCCTAGAGAAAACATGATTATAGAAATTCTGATTTAAAAAGAAATTAGGCGTTGAGTATACCAAGCGTGTTGTTGTGAATAATCCAATTCCACCACCATTGTCTCTAAGGAGAATTCTTTCGCCACCGGATAATTTTTGATATTGATCAAACCGACTGAATTCACAGGTAGCTGTCATAAATAGGGGGAGGCGATTTTCATTTTTCCAAGAGTCGATGTCTTCAATCATCATGATTCTTTCATGAGCCAAGCCATTCTCATTACCATGCCCCGTATAGTTGACAATTAAGTTTCCTTTGTTGATGTTATCTTCTATATTTCTATTTACTTCAGGGTATCTGTCTCCAGCTGATGTGCTTACTTGTGTGAAGTCATCTAAAAATATTCGATGAATTCTGTATTCAGGATTACTGTTTTCAACTTGCACAGCAAGTTTATTAGCATCGCGCATGTGGACGTTATTGTCTTCATCATCTCCAATAAATGAAAGCTCGGTTTGCCATTTTCCTAGATTTTTATTTTTGTTGTAGTTTAGGATTTTAGACGTTACAATTTGAGCTTCTGCTTTAGAATTAACTGGCAGACGGCCAATCCCAATGTCTACCAAACCTGAAGCATCACCTTCATTATCGTCGAGAAGACCAAAGAAATCATCGGTTACAAATGATTGAGTAGGTGAGAGAGAATAGGTTGATTGATAAGTAGGGATTTTATTTGTGTTGCTTTGGCTAACAAGTTTATTGTCGTATGAACCATCTCCAAAAAGCAGGAGGTATTTAGGTATATCTTCTTCATTTGAAGCTCTATCGTAGAACATCTTAACGAAATTTCGAATTGCTGCTACATCGACGGTTCCTGAGGAAAACTCATTATAAACACTTTCAGTATTGACTAATGAAACCCTAAGCTGATCATGTGTTTTGTGAAAATCAGCAATCTGATTAGCGTGGTTTAAGAAATCAGGATGACTCACTATAATGAGATCACTCGCAGATAACCCATGTAAGTTTTGGTTTTGGACATTCTCTACAAATTTTGGTTTTGGAAATTCTGAATTAAAATCGAAAGCGATTAACTCTTTCAGTTCGTCTTGGCTAATATTAATATTGGCAATATCTCCATCAAGTTCTATTGCGATTTGTTTTGCTTGTGATGGATCAGTTACGTCCCAAACCATGGTGTTTGAGGTTGTATTTTTTAGTTTAAAGTTTACAATATTGCCAGCATCCACAGTCTTGCTGTCGCGAAAAGCGAGTTGTTCTCCTTCAAATATTAATTTACATCGAGCATTTAATCGCATATAATCTAACCAGCCAATTGATGACGCAGAGCCTTTTTCATATTCAATTTTAATATTGAATTGATCTTTTGTGGCTTTGAAATTTGTAAAGCGTTGTCTTATTTGAGAGGCGTATGTGGCTGTATAGCTGCCAGTATGCACCGATGGAATGGCAATTTCTCCTATGGAATTGTTATCGGAGCTTAATATGAATTTTGTTTTTGAAGAAGAACGGCCAGCAACATGAGTGTTGATACTGATATTTTCACTCGTGTTTAGGTTTTTAAAATAAAATGGGAGAGTATAAGATGTTGTGATATCGAATATATGTCCAAACCACAATTGACCTGATCGTAGAAGATTCTTTTTATCTAGGTCAACAACTCTATAGGAGTCAAAATCCGTGACAGAAGTATTAGGGTTTTGCTCATTATTCACTTTTTGAATTAATGGAGAGGCTGTTTTATCGGATGTCAAGAAATAATGTGATGTATTGCTGTAGTGATGATTTTCATGAACAAACTCATCGGTATCTTCGTCGTATTGCCAAGATTTTGGTCCTTTTGCATAAAATAAGATGTAATCTCCCGAGTTGAATATACCATCGTTACCTTTGTACATATAAATGTGATTCAATATAAGATCATCACTTTTAACAGCATTATTCATTTTAGGAAGCATGCCACCACCACTACCATATACTCTAATGTTTGTTGGGTTTTCTATACCCATATCTAAAAGTTGCTGGTAGGTTATCTTATGAATTGCCGTTGAATCGACACTTATTTTAATCCATTTTCCATTTGATAATATTGAGTTGCTTGCATAAGTAGCTTTGGTGATACTTTTTGTTTTTTGTTCCGAAGATTGTGAAATAAGTTTGATTTCGAACTTATTTAATTTTTCAAGTAATCCTGTTGATGGATTTCTTCTGATAGGGAGAAAAGTAACTAGCAAGTACTCTTGTTTTCGGATTCCAGCTTTACTTAGTTGAAAATCAAATTTGGATTTGATTTGAGAGGGGGCTATTAGATCCACTTCATCTTGATTAAGCGATATATAGATAGGATTGTTTAGTACAACAGAATAGTTAGAACGATTATTATCTATTTTTATTTTTTTAGAAAAATAAGGTAGAAAGTCTGTGCTTGCTTCAGTATTTGCACCTTCGAAACTGAGTATTTTAATTGATTTGCCTTCAGAGGTGAAAATTTCCGAACCTGACCAGTTAAGTTCAAATTCTTGTTGGTTTTGAGCAAAACAGAACTGTGATGCTAGTGATAATATAAGTATAAGGAGCTTACGCATTATTGATTTTAATTGAATTGGTTTAGTAAAAGAATATCAATGAAAATAGACTGTGAATATATTCATAATTTAGATGAAGAAATAATATTATATCCAGAGAGGTAGTCTATATCTAATTAGAATACTAAGGCATTTTGATTTAAGTTAATATTAGATTGAAAATTCGGATAAGTATTTAGGTAAACTGAGTGTTGATTGATAAAATGTATAAAAAAGTAAAATTCTATACAATAAGTTCTATTTACTTTTAGTTATATTTGTTGGGTGAAGAGTGCCTTTTTTTTGATTAAAGACTAGTTTTCTTTAACTATTGGAGAATTTGAAGCTATTTTGAACTTCCTTTACTCAAATTGTAATTAGTTGAAAAAAATTGGTAAATTGGAACTTTACACTAACGCATTGTTCAATAGGCATGAAGGTTGTATGCTTTATTGGCATTAACCGGATGAGGTTTATTTGTGATATTTAAAAGGAATATCATATCATTTTAATAGGTTGATAATGAATCTTTAAATTTGAGTAGGCCATTTATATATTTAAAGTTGTACTAATTCCCATCATTATCTGGGATAAAATTGAAGTAAAAAGAAAATTTAATCATATGAAATCGAATTTATTATTTTCCGCTTTCGCAATTACTTTATTGCTTTTTTCATCTTGTTCTAAGGTGAAGAATCTTGTAGGTAAGGAAGAACGTTCGTCTGCTACAGGTTGGGCTTATAATGATCCTGAGAATGGAGGGTTTGAATACAAAAAGGGTTACATTCAGAAAACTGGACCAGGTTTGGTATTCATTGAAGGAGGAACTTTTGTTTTGGGACGTACTCAGGATGATGTTATGTTCGAATGGAATAATATGCCACGTCGTGTAACACTTCCATCTTTTTATATTGACAAGACTGAGGTTAAAAATGTTAATTATTTAGAATATTTACATTGGACAAAGCGTGTTTTTGTTGATTATCCTGAGGTTTATAAAAAAGCATTACCTGATACGATGGTTTGGAGATCTGAGCTAGCTTATAATGAGCCTTACGTAAATAACTATTTACGTCATAAAGCTTATTCGGAGTATCCAGTTGTGGGTGTTTCTTGGGAACAAGCTTCTGATTTTTGCGAATGGCGTACCGATCGTGTAAACGAAAGAATTCTAATAGAGAAGGGTATTTTGAAAGAAAACCCTGATCAACGAAATGAGAATAACTTTAATACCCAAGCATACTTGATGGGACAATACGAAGGGGTTGTTGGAACCAATCTTAAAGATTTAAATCCTGATAATGAAGAACGTCGTGTACGTTGGTCAGATGGGATTTTGTTACCTAAGTACCGTCTTCCAACTGAAGCTGAGTGGGAATATGCGGCTTTAGCTACTGTTGGGAACTCTACTGATGAGCGCATTGGAGATAAAAAAATGTTCCCATGGAATGGACATTGGGTTAGAAACGACTCTAAGAAGCACCGGGGCGAGATGATGGCTAACTTCTCGAGAGGGAAAGGTGATTTTATGGGATCGGCTGGTGCCCTTAATGATGCTGGTGATATTACAGTGCCTGTAGAATCTTATTGGCCAAATGATTTTGGTTTATTTTGCATGGCTGGTAATGTAAATGAGTGGGTTGCAGATGTCTATCGTCCACTTTCATCGTATGATGTTGCTGAGTTCAATCCATATAGAGGTAATGTTTTCAAAACACCATTACTTGATGAAGAAGGTAACATAGCTGAGAAAGATAGTTTAGGTCGTGTTCGTTATCGTGATCAAAAAGATGAGGAATTGGTTAATCGTGTAAATTATAGAACAGCCGATAATAGAAACCATAGAGATGGTGATTTGGCTTCAAGTGTTGTTGCTGATACAGAATGGACAAATGATGAACTTCGTTCAAAAGGTTCTTCTTTAATGTATTTGAATGCTCAAGGCGCAGACAACAATACTTACAATACGTTGATTAACGATGAATCTCGTGTTTATAAAGGTGGTTCATGGAAAGATAGAGTATTCTGGTTATCTCCGGGTGCACGTCGTTTCTTAGATCAAAAGAGTTCTAGAGATGATATTGGCTTCCGATGTGCAATGACACATGTTGGATCTCCAGTAGAAGGAAAATAGATTATATGATTCTTATATAAGATTTACCCCATCGCGATAAACGATGGGGTTTTTTCTTGTATTTTTTTTTAAATTCGCTAGTTCAATTTCAAGCTTATTCTATGAATATTTCAAAGATTTATACCCTATTCCAAAATTTTCCTATTCTCATTACTGATAGTAGAAAGGTTGTTAAAGATTCCATATTCGTTGCTCTAAAGGGAGATAATTTTAATGGTAATAAGTTTGCTTTAAGCACGCTTGAAAATGGATGTTCTTATGCCATAGTAGATGAAAAGGAGTATGCAATTGATGATCGATTTATATTAGTTGATGATGCTTTGGCTTGTTTACAAGACTTAGCAAGAGAGCATCGGAGAGCGCTAGGTATTCCGATTCTAGCTATAACTGGAACCAATGGGAAAACAACAACGAAGGAGTTGATTAATGAAGTTTTGAAAAAGAAATTTAGAACCACAGCAACTCAAGGCAACTTCAATAATCATATTGGAGTTCCCTTAACTCTTTTAGCAATGAATTCTGACACAGAGTTTGGGATTGTTGAAATGGGAGCGAATCATCTTGGCGAGATAAAGATGCTTTGTGAGATTGCCGAACCTAATTATGGTTTGATTACAAATGTAGGTAAAGCTCACCTGGAAGGTTTTGGTTCCTTTGAAGGTGTGAAAAACACGAAAAAGGAGCTATACGACTACTTATCTGCTAACGATGGAGAGGCCTTTGTTAATTGTGAAAATGATCATTTATTAGGGATGCTTAATAATCAGAAGAAAATTTTCTATGGCAATTCTGATGAGGCTTATTCTAAAGCTCGCTTTCTTCAAGCTGAGCCGAAACTTATTATTGAACTCCGTTCTCCTATTGGGAAATTATATATTAAAACACAGTTGATTGGAGCTTATAATTTCGAAAATGTTTTAGCTGCTGTTACTTTAGGTCGTTATTTCAAAATTGATGAAATTGATATAAAAGATGCTTTAGAAGCTTACACACCAAGTAATAATCGATCTCAACTAAAAAAAACAGATAATAATGTTCTGTTTCTTGATGCTTATAATGCGAACCCAACGAGTATGACGGCTGCAATTGAAAATTTTGCAGCTATGAAAATGAAGAATAAATTTCTCATTTTAGGAGATATGTTGGAACTGGGAAATGAGTCTGAAAAAGAGCATCTTGATTTGTTAGAATTACTCAGTAAGAATGAACTTTCTAACACATTATTAGTTGGGGATATTTTTTCAACATTGTCTTCGCAATACACGTTTGAAACTTTCAAAACAGTTGATGATCTAATTATTTACCTTGACAATTTGAATCTAAAGGATAAGTATATTCTAATTAAAGGATCAAGAGGAATTAAGCTTGAAAAAGTGATTGAAAAATTATAAAATATGAATGTAGCTTGGGTTTATTTATTGATCGCAGGGCTTTTTGAAGCAGCCTGGGCGATAGGATTAAAATATACACAGGGTTTTTCTCGTTTATGGCCGAGTGTATTTACGATTATTGCAATGGGTATAAGTCTTTACTTTTTAGGTTTAGCTCTTAAGAATTTGCCAGTTGGAACTGCTTATGCTGTTTGGACAGGAATAGGTGCCTTTATAACTGCTATACTTGGTATTGTTTTATTCGGAGAGAGTGTCCATTTTGCTCGCATATTCTTTTTATTCCTACTACTGGTCTCAATAATAGGCTTAAAATTTACCGCTAGTTAGAAATATTTATTAGAAAGTTAGATCTGAGAATCTCTTTTTGCTTTGTATAAAATAGTCAGCAATAATACTTCCATTATAAATTTCATTATGGAATTCTTTAGTTACTAAAGGATTTAAAATTCTTCTCTTTTCACGCATCTTACTTAAATTGGCATAAAAAGAGTAGTGGGCTTTTAATAAAGCCTTAAAATTGTCGAACTCGAGACTAAGAAGAAATTTTATACCTGCTACGCCGTCTAATATCATTCTTAATAATAGGGTTGTAAGAAGTTTTTCGGAGGGTAAGTTTTTATAGAGCATAAAAAGATTATTCCTGAAATTCAGGTGTAGTTTTCGTGAACTGTGGTTTGGCAGGGTCGCACCCCCAACATGATATACGACACTCTTTGGATGACAAACGATTCGAAAACCTCTGTTCTTAATTCTCCAACAAAGGTCAATTTCTTCCATATGAGCGAAGAAATCAGCATCAAGACCTCCAAGTTTTTTATAAACTTCTGATCGGATAAAAAGTGCGGCACCACTTGCCCACATAACATCCGTAAGCTGATCGTATTGCCCTGAATCAGGTTCGATTGTATCAAATACTCGACCACGGCAAAAAGGATAGCCTAAATGATCGATATAACCCCCTGAGGCACCTGCATATTCAAATTCAGACTTATTATTGAATGCTTTAATCTTTGGTTGAGCTGCTACAATATCAGCTTCCTTCTCGAATAATTCATAAATTGGATCAAGCCAGTTTTCACTCACTTCAACATCAGAATTCAAAAGAACAAAATAGTCATGATCAAGTTGATCTAAAGCTTTATTGTAACCATCAGCAAAGCCATGGTTTTTATCTAAAATAATGGTTTTAAGCTTTGGATATTCACTTTTTAAAAAGGAGATAGAATCATCAGTGGAAGCGTTATCAGCTACAATAACCTCTGCCCATTCTCTTTTTGAAAACTGGGTAACAGAAGGAAGAAACTGTTCTAATAATTTCTTTCCATTCCAATTAAGGATAACCACTGCAATTTTATTCATGACTTAGTATTGTACTTGATGTGAATTGTGAGCTAAATATAAACTAAATTCCTGATCTATGAATTTCGTTTGTGTTTCCATCTCTTGTGCGTCCATAACCAGTAAGATGGGTTTTCGTTGATAATGTCTTCGAGCATACGAGTATGTAATTCTGTTATTTCGTTTTCTTCAGTTTCCTTTGGTTTATCCGTAATTGGAATAAACTCGTATTCGTAATAACCACGCTTGATCTTAGTCATTTTTGTGTAAACAACGACCTGATCAAGTTTTTTAGCAATTCGTTCAGCACCTTGAAGAATAGGGGTGTCCTGATTCAGGAAATTTGTCCAGTAATGCAGATTTCCTCTGTTAGGTGTTTGGTCACCAATAAAGGCTGTGATAGTAAAATGACCCTGATTTTTATGTCTGATCATTGTGCGAAGTGTGTCATTTTTTGCAAGTGTTTTCGCTCCCAAACGTTCTCTGATTTGGATATACATTTTGTCGAAAACTTGGTTATGCAACGGTTTGTATATGGGAAGAAACTCTCCGACAACGTGGATTGCTAAAGAACTTAACCATTCCCAGTTACCGTAATGACCAGTAATTGCAATAATACTTTTGCCTTGATCCTTATATGGAAGATAAAAATCGGGATTTTTGCATACGCAACGTTTCAGTATTTCTTCTTGGCTAATACTCCATAATTTAATAGTTTCAATAAATAAATCGCAAAAATGATGATAGAATTCTTTTCGTATTTTTCTTATTTCTTCAGATGATTTTTCAGGAAATGAATTTCTTAAATTTTGATTAACGACTTTCTTCCTGTAGGCTATAACTCTATAAATAATGAAAAAAACAAAATCAGAGAAAATATATAATACCCAAAGAGGAAGGAAGCTCAAGAAACGACAAAAGGCATAAGCCAAATATGAAAAAAAACGAGTCATATAAAAATTAGTATTGAATGATTTGATGCTATTATTTTAACATGAATTTCTGAATGCAACTTTTGATTTCACTGAAATTTAGTGAATTACTTGCTATTATTTCTTTCCCGAAAATGTAATTATCTTCGCCAAGGAAATCACAAACCTTACCACCAGCTTGTTGTACTAAAAATGCACCCGCTGCAACATCCCAGGATTGAAGGCCATATTCATAAAAAGCATCAAAACGGCCACAGGCTACATAAGCTAGATCGGTTGCTGCTGAGCCAGGACGACGAACACCTTGAGAATTAATACATAAATATTTAAGTAATTCTAGATAGTTATCCAATTGTTCGAAATTGTGATATGGAAAGCCAGTTCCAACTAAACTTGTTTCAAGAGTATTGGCTTTTGAAACTGATATGACTTTGTTGTTGAGATAAGCTGGAGCTCCATCCCAAGAATAAAAGCATTCGTTTAAGCTTATTTCATAAACAACCCCAAGCACGATTTTATCATCTCCTTTAAGTGCGATACTAACTGCAAAAGGTGAGAAACCATGAATATAGTTGGTTGTACCATCCAAAGGGTCGATAATCCAATTGTATTTTTCTCCAGTTGTCGTCTCAGTGCCTTCTTCTGCAATAAATCCTGCCTTAGGAATAAGAGGTTTCAATGCCTCAATGATTTTAGCTTCAGATGTTTTATCAACAAAGGTTACAAAGTCATGTGTGCCTTTGTTTTCAATAACACTAGCATTGATCTTATCTTGTTGCTCTTTTATAAAAGCGCCAACTTCAATGGCAATTTTCTTGGTTTGTCTGCAAATTGATTCCAGATCTATCATTAGCTGTGTGGCTTTTTGTTAGAATTTAAGCAAGTTTAAATTTAAAACTTTTTTCATCGATAAGTTTAACTTTTACGTTTCCATTATCATTTATTTCTAATAGGCTAACTTCAGCTATACGATTGCTAAGATTTGGATTGTATTCGATTTCAACTTTAATATAATTTTCAGTGAAACCATACATGATTCCACTATTGTTATGATCTTCAAATAAAACTTTTGCATTTGTTCCTAAAAAACTCTGGTAGAAAGTTCTAAGTTTTTTTTCTGATAGAATTTGAAACATTTTAGCTCTTTTCTTTTTATCCTCATGACTAACCACCTCTTTAATTTCAAGAGCTTTTGTTCCTTGTCGTTCAGAATATGGGAATACATGGAGCTGTGAAATAGGCAGTTCGTTTATGAAATTATAAGCATCAAGGAAATCCTCATCTCTTTCACCTCGACTACCTGCAATGACGTCAACACCAATAAAGGCATCTGGAGTCAGTTTTTTGATTTTAGCAATACGTTGAGCAAAGAGTTCACGATTGTAGCGACGTTTCATCAATTTAAGCACATGATTCGATCCAGCTTGTAGTGGAATATGAAAGTGGTTGACAAACTTACTAGATTGAGCTACAAATTCGATAATCTCATTACTAAGTAAATTAGGTTCGATTGATGAAATTCGAAAACGTTCAATGCCATCAACCTTCTCAAGAGCTTTAATCAAATCGAAAAAATTCTCATTCGTACTTTGCCCAAAATCACCAATGTTAACTCCAGTAAGAATGATTTCTTTGGCGCCTTGTGCAGCTACTTTTTCGGCTTCATTCACCGTATCAGCTATACTCATATTTCGACTTCCGCCACGAGCAAAAGGAATCGTACAGTAAGTACAAAAGTAGTTGCAGCCATCCTGAATTTTTAAGAAACAACGCGTTCTGTCTCCCATAGAGTAAGAAGCTTGAAAATCTTTTACCGATTCAACTTCGCATGGATGCATTTCTCCAATGCCTTTCTTCTCTAGATGGTCAATGTATTTATGTATGTTGAATTTCTCATTAGTGCCTAAAACCAAGTCAACGCCAGGAATTTCTGAAATTTCTTTTGGTTTTAGTTGAGCGTAACAGCCTATAACAACCACAAAAGCAATGGGATTTGTCTTGATGATTTTTTTTATAGCTTGTCGACATTTTTTGTCAGCCTGATCGGTAACAGAGCAGGTATTGATAACGTAGATATCAGCTTTTTCAGTTGTTTTAACCGTTTCAAATCCCATCTCTTTAAATGAACGACCAATGGTTGATGTTTCTGAAAAATTTAATTTGCAGCCTAATGTGTAAAAGGCTACTTTCTTTCCTTGCGACATGTTTTCTTCTCCTTTGCTGATAAAAATTGGTAATAGGTTCAAACATCAGAGTCTAAATAAATAAGAATTAGATGTGAAGTTCAAACTCTGATGATAATCTCAATTCCCCTGTAATTCTTCTGATAGTCAGGATTATGATGGTCTTTTATAAATAAAAAGAACTACCTCAGTATATGAAATAGTTCATTGTTTACGAATCTGTAGCAAAATTAGAAAAAAGAATTTACTATGCCATAGCTTTTGGGCTAGAGTACTCCTGATAGAGTTGATGAATAATACCATCAGAAACTCCAATTTTAGGTATTTGAATGACATCGGAATTGGCCCATTCCATAATGCTAAGGAAAATAGTAGCAGCAGGAATTATCACATCAGCACGATCTGGATTCATATCGTAGTTAATCATCAGTTGATCGTAAGACAAACTACTGAACATTGAATGGATTTCCTTTAGTTCATGGTAGCTAAGAACGCGTTCCTTTCTGGGGCTAGCGTATTTAAAAAGTTTATTGATATTTCCACCCGAACCAATCAGTTCGATATTATCTTTTGATGAACAGATATCAAGTAAACATTCTTTAATGCGAATAAACTCGTTAAGAGGAACACAGTTCTTTAAGATTTTGATGGTTCCTACGTCGAATGAACATGAAAAGTGAGCAATACCACCAGAGAAAAGTGTGATCTCGGTGCTGCCTCCTCCAACATCTACATATAAGTAATTCTTTTTGGGATCAAGAAAAGTGGTGTGTTTATTAGAAAAGATAATGTTAGCTTCTTCTTTTCCGGTGATCAAATCGATTTGAATGTTAGCTTCTTTCTTAATTCGTTGAATAAGTTGAGGCCCATTCCCAGCTTCTCTCATAGCTGAGGTTGCACAAGCGCGATAAGATTCAATATCGTGAACATCCATGAGATTACGAAATGCAATCATGGTTTTAACCATTTTCTCCTCTTTTTCAGCGGATATATCATTGCTTGTAAAAGTATCGGCTCCTAAACGAATAGGTACCCGTATAAGAGAAGATTTTCTTAAATATGATTCACCATCTTTCTCAATAACATTCGTGAATAACAATCGAACGGCATTGGAACCTATATCTATGGCGGCAAATTTTATAATCTTCATAAGCTTAAGCTTAAAGAAACAGTTTAAAACCATGTTTTAAACTGTTTCGGTTTGTCTACTTAAATTAAAGTATTTTTTTAAATTATCCAATATTAATTTGTTAGAGTAGTTTACTTGCCAATTCAGCTAGAAAACTACGTTCTCCTTTTATAAGATTTATGTGTGCAAAAATATCCTGGTCTTTCATTTTATCTGAAAGGTAAGCGAGCCCATTCGATTTTTTATCAAGATACGGCGAGTCGATTTGTTCGATATCCCCAGTGAAAACCATTTTAGTTCCTTCTCCGGCTCGTGTAATAATTGTTTTAACTTCATGAGGTGTTAAATTCTGAGCCTCGTCTACAATGAAAAAGGCATTTGATAAACTTCGACCTCTTATATAAGCTAGTGGTGTAATCTGAAGTTTCTCATCTCTTAATAGTTCATCTATATAAAGATATTGCTTGCTATGAATATTGAATTTTTTCTTAATTACGGCTAGATTATCGAAAAGAGGTTGCATATAAGGACTTACCTTTTCTCTTGCATCTCCTGGTAGGTAACCTAAGTCTTTATTAGCAAGAGCCACGATAGGTCGTGCTAAGTAGATTTGATCGAATTGCTCTGAAAGTTGCAGAGCCGAAGCAAGTGCTAATAATGTTTTGCCTGTTCCAGCAGTTCCGGTTAAAGCAACCAAATTGATATTAGGGTCAAGCAGTGCATCAATGGAGAATGTTTGTTCTGCATTACGAGGGTAAATGCCATAAGCACTAGGCTTCTCAACACGCTTGATTTTTTTATCAAGCGGATTAAAATGAGCCAAAGCACTCGAATTGTCATTCTTTAAAATAAAGTATCGATGACCTTCAAGTTCGTAATCTAAATTGAGATCATCTTCAGTTAGGCCTTCTTCACCCTGATAGAGTTCAGCAATTTTCTCATCAGAAAAATCATAAATGGTTTGAATGCCCAAATTTATCATGTAGTCAACATCCTTAACCTGATCATTTTTATAATCCTCAGCAGGAATGCCTAAGGATTTTGCTTTCATTCTCAGATTAATGTCTTTGGATACAAGAATTGTCGTTCTGTCTGGATTATCATTATTAACAAATTCAGTGATTGCTAATATTCTATGATCAGGAATGTTATCCTGAAAAGAAACTTTCATCTTTTCGGAAAATGCTTTTCCAGTTTCAATAAATAGTCGACCTCGCCCATTTCCTAAGGCGACTCCATCACTAAAAAGATCATCACCAGATAATTTATCAAGTTCTCGAGTGAATTCGCGTGCATGAAAATTAATCAAATCATTTCCTTTCTTGAATTTATCCAATTCTTCGAGAACAGTGATAGGAATAAGCACATCGTGTTCAGCAAATTTAAAAATCGAATTAAAATCATGAAGAATAACGTTGGTGTCTAATACAAAAATCTTTTTCTCTGTGGTCATATGCGCGGGTATTAGAGGGTTAGTAGATCGACCCATCGTTTCACATCATAGCGAAGATTTTTTGAAACGAATGAATCGTTTAGTGTGCTGATATTTATATGAAATATCATGTTAAGTATTAGTACTGAAATTAACAAAAAAGGAAGAAAAATCAAGCTGAGATCTTATTTTTTAGTATTTTTTTTTTTGCTTTGCAGAGCAAAAAAAGAAGAATTATGAATTATCAGGAAACTATCAACTACCTGTTCAATCAGTTACCTATGTTTCAAAGAACTGGGAAGGCTGCTTATAAGGCAAATTTAGACACGACCTTAGCTCTCGATGCCTATTTTGAACATCCTCACCAGAATTTTAAATGTATTCATGTTGCTGGAACAAATGGGAAGGGATCTGTTTCTCATACTTTAGCTTCTGTTTTACAATCGGCGGGTTATAAGGTTGGTTTATATACTTCTCCACACTTACGTGATTTTCGAGAGCGAGTGAAGATTAATGGAGAGATGATTTCTGAAAATGCTGTTGTTGATTTTGTAGCTTCACATAAGCATAAGTTTGAAGAATTGTTACCATCATTTTTTGAGATGACAGTTGCTTTGGCTTTTGATTACTTTGCAAAAGAAAAAGTTGATATTGCTGTTATCGAAGTAGGATTAGGTGGACGATTGGATTCTACAAATATTATTGATCCAATTTTAACTGTGATCACGAACATTAGTTTTGACCACACAAGCTTATTGGGGAATTCGATACCTGTTATTGCAGGAGAGAAAGCGGGTATTATCAAAAATGAGATTCCTGTTATTATTGGTGAAAAACAGGATCAGTCTCAAGACGTTTTTATCGATAGAGCAAAATCTTTATCTGCACCCATTCTATTTGCAGAAGATGAATTTGAAGTCGTGAATGCCGATTTGCATGAAAATTATCGTCATCTCGTGTTTAAAGGAGTGAATTCAGAAAAGGAGATTTCTTTAAACTCTGACTTGCTTGGTGTATATCAAGTGAAGAATATCAGAACTGCACTTGTTGCTCTAAGTCAATTGAATCAGATTGGATTTAATCTGAGCGAAGAGACTATTAAAGATGGCATATCGAGGATTGTAGAACAAACCTCACTTTTAGGTCGTTGGCAACGTTTATGCAATAATCCTAGAATTATCTGTGATACGGGACATAATGTTGCAGGTGTTTCTGAAATATTAAAACAACTTAATTCTCTTCAATTTGAAAATCTTCATATGGTAATTGGTATGGTTGATGATAAAGAGATAGATGAAATCTTGAGTTTGTTGCCAAAAAATGCGACTTACTATTTTACAAAGGCTTCTATTCCTAGAGCATTAAACGAGGAGATTCTAAAAGAGAAAGCGGAGAAGTTCCAATTAAGAGGTAAAACTTATAAAACTGTATCAGATGCGCTTAATGTAGCCAAAAAAGGAGTAGGTGATAATGATTTGATCTTTGTAGGTGGAAGCACTTTTGTTGTGGCTGAAGTTGTCTAGATTTCTTAATAAATAGGCTTCAATCGCTATAAACTGATTTATAGGTTATTGAAAGTAAATATAAATTGCATGAAATATTATTTTTTGATAATGTGATTTCAAAAAAAAACAAGATATGTAAAAGTCTAGATATCTGATGATTTCTCTTTGTTGACACTTCAATGTTTACCCGTTTGGTGCTAAGTTTTAATTTGTACTGAGACTAAATTAATGTTGATTTTTTTCTTTAATGAAAAATCGCTTATTTTTGTTCTTGGTGGGTGATTTATTAATCTCATATACAGTATCTATTTTCTACTTTATTATAGTATTCATTTATAGTGAATTTGTACTGTGTTTTATCAGATTGGTCAAAATCTGACATTTATCATTTCTTATTTAAGATGTATTAAAGAAATAGCTATGGTTCAAAATTCAAAAAAAGTAGTATCCGCAGTTCCTGAGCCTTCTTTGAGAAGAATGCCTGCTTATTTATCCTTTTCTGAAGGATTAATGAAGAAAGGTCAAGAGTTTGTTTCTTCTACTCAGATTGCCAACTATATGAATATTGATCCAACTCAGGTGACAAAAGATTTATCTTACACAAGTATTGTGGGTAAAACTCGAGTTGGTTATGAGGTTAAGGCTATGGTCGAAATTCTTTCTAACTTCTTAGGCTTTACCGTTATGGATCAGGCTTTCTTGGTAGGAGCAGGTTCATTAGGATCAGCACTTTTACATGATGATGGTTTGGAGAATTTTGGGCTAGATATTGTAGCTGCATTTGATGTGAATCCACTTATCGTTGGTAAGAAAATAAATGACATTGGCGTTTATCATATTGATCAATTCCGTGATCTGGCTCAAGAAATAAAAGCGATTATCGGAATTATTACAGTACCTGCAGAATATGCACAATCAGTAGCTGATTTAATGGTTGCTTGGGGAGTGAAAGCTATTTGGAATTTTACACCAGCAAGAATTAAGGTACCAGGTGATATTGTCGTTCAAAATACATCGCTTTATGCTAATTTAGCAATCATCTTTAATAAGATTCACACCGACAAAGAAAAAGCAATCTAAGTTTAAACTTGATAAAATATAATAGAGGCAATTCGTTTAATCGTTTTGCCTCTTTTTGTTTAAATTCGTGGTTTAGAAGAATCAAAGAATTACGACTATCGTACTATACAGGATGAGGGAGACATATTTAGAGAATCAAGTTTTTGAGAAGGAAAATTTTAGTGAGCTAGGATTTACTAAGGGGGAGTATGAAGATTGTAAATTTATCGATTGCAACTTTGCAGGCATTAGTTTAACCAATGTTAATTTTGTGGAATGTGAGTTTGAAAATTGTGATTTTAGTATGGCAAAATTGAACAATACGTCTTTAAAAGACGTGAAATTTTGCAATTGCAAACTACTAGGGGTTAATTTCAATGATTGTAATCCATTTCTCTTGTCTCTCAATTTTGAATCTTCTTATCTAAATCTGGCCTCTTTTTATAAATTAAAAATGAAGGCGACTCAATTTAAAAAGTGCAGTCTGCAAGAAGTTGATTTTATCGAAACGGATTTGTCTGCAGCTTTATTTGATGATTGTGATATGAATGGTGCCATGTTTGAAAATACAATTCTCGAAAAAGCAGATTTTAGAACATCCCATGCCTATTCAATCGACCCTGAAATAAACAAAATTAAGAAAGCGAAATTTTCGATGCCAGATGTCATTGGTTTGCTTGGAAAGTATGATATAAAGATAATTTAATAGTTTGCCCCGATTCCTATTTTGAATCAAAATTAATCTCGTACCAACTGATATTATGGGTAAAATACACTGTTGCAGCTAGTGCTAAGGTTAATCCAATACTTCCCATCAAGAGCGCATAATCTGCCATTTGAAGTGTTACGAATTAGAATCCATAAATACTTGTAATATTGATTTGTCTTAACTTCTGTGTTTACTGTTGAGGAGTTTCCCGATAATGAGTGCCATGATGATTGCTAAATAAAATTGACCTACAATACCAGAAAAAATACTTATAGATTTGGCAATTTGACTTTGAGGTACAATCTCTCCAAAGCCTATTGTGGTCATACTGACGAATGAATAATAGACAATGTCTCCGATGTCTGTAAGACCAATTTTTTCAGGAAATGTAATGGCTTGATTATTGTGCCATAGTACAGTTGAGTTAATGAAACTAATTATGACGCCGATGAGAAGATATCCATTAATTGTTTCAATAATGAGATGACCATCAACATCTTTCTTTTTAATGATTTGGCTAATCATGGTAATTACTGTGGCAGTAAAGATTAGGATTGAGAATGAAAACGCAATATATTTTATCGACTTTTCATCAATAAAGTACATTAACCATATTGAGCATACGGCACAAAGTATTGTTATAAGAGCCCAAACTTTCTTTTCTCCTATAATTGATGATATTGAAAGAAGAATAATAGAATAGAAACTGGCATAAACTAGATCTTTATGTGAATCATCAATGACCACTGGTAATACAAATATGAATAGGAGTATACTTATTAAAAGGTAAGTTCCTCTGGGAATTCGCGTTAAGATTTTTTTCATATTTATCTTGCTAATAGAGAATATTAAAATTAACTGGGAAGTTATTAATTATTCTTTTGAATGATTTAAATATGCTTTTTACGAAACTATTTTTGACTTCTTAGGTTTGAATACAGATATAAAAATGGTGATAATTAAGGTGCCATTCATGCAAATTCCCATTAAAGTCTGATTTTTATCAAACCATTGATATTCTGCATTATTTAATGCATCCATACTAAGTTCTCCAGATATTCTTACCATTTTGCTAATCCAGGGACCAGATAATATCGTTCCAATTATGATTATTAATAAGGTAGTTATCCACTTGAATATCATCCAGCCATGCTTAAAGTAGCCCCATTTCGTGAATTGTGAATAGGCCCATCCAGTTAGTAAACTCAAAATTGCTGCTAGAACCAGAATCTTCATATCAATAAAATGGATGATTTTATTCATTAAATGTAGATGATCTCCAGTTTGTATTTCGCTGCGCATAAAGTGTAAAAGAAACATCGTTAATCCGGTTGTTACCCATATCCCCACTGTTAGTAGATGTATGGATTTCAACCACTTTTTTTGTGTTAATGATAAATTATTCATGTTTCCTATTTTAAGAATTGTTCTGTATTAGTAATAATTTGCTTGAGATTATTAACCATTAACTCTCTCGTTTTGTTGTCAATTCCTTCAATAGCAATATTTGTGGACTTGCAGGCACATTGGTGAAGTTGCTTGTTTAATTTTTGCCCTTTTTTGGTAATGAATAGCTTGAATATTCTCTTATCTTTTTCATCTCTCTTTTTTTCAATAAAACCTGCTGCCTCAAGCTTTTGACTTATTCGGCTCATATTAGCAAAATCCTTGTAAGTGAGTTCACTTAGTTTGCCAATTGTCATACCATTAGATTCGTTCAAGTGATATAAGATATTCCATTGCTCAGGCGTTATATCATGTTCGTTATCACTCAATATTTTAAAGAAGACTCGCTTTATCATGATTGCACTGATTGCAATATGATGGTTTACCGATTTTTCTAAGTTTACTTTGCTCATTGTTTATGTATTTGTCATGACAAATATAATTATTAACTTGTCATGACAAGCATTATTAGGAAGTATTAAGTGTTATTGATGTTTTTCTAATTATTTTTTTGATTAAAATAAAGCTTATAATGAAAGAATTAGAATCACTCTTCAATTTTATAGCTAGTTATATTATTGTTGATGAAGCCTTGAAGTCTCGTATTTAGGATATTGCGCATTTAAAGTATTACCCTTCAGAATCAATTATAAGTCAGGAAGGACAGTATTCTCGCTATTTCAGATATTTGAGTTCAGGATGTGTTCGTTTTTTTGCCAACTATGATGGCAAAGAGGTTACCACTTGGCTTGAAGTTGAAAATCAGGTTTTACCTTCTTGTGATGGTTTTTCATTTAAGAAACCTGGAGTTGAGACCCTCGAGGCTGTAGCGATTCTGTAATTATTGAGATTCCGACTGATGATTTTCTGAAGTTATTTGATGAATTTCCCCAAATGGAACGCTTTGCCAGATTATGGCTTGAAAAGGAGATGTCTGGTCAGCTAGAGTTCTACAAGTTCTTTATGTTTATGCCGGCAAAGGAAAAGTATGTAAGACTACTTTCTTACGTTCCTGATATCGATTTGAAGGTAAAAGCGATCCATATCGCTTCTTTTCTCGGAATTAGTCCCGAAACACTCAGTAGACTTCGTGCAGAGCATCTAAAATCTAAATAATTATTTCTTGACATAGATCAATTTCTTTTTTCTGTTATACCCGTTTATTTGCATCTGTAAACTTAATACGGAAAATATGAATTGGACTTTATTAGTGTTAGCAGGATTGCTTGAAGTTGGTTTTACGACCTGCCTTAAGATGTCAGATGGCTTCACAAAGTTGATGCCTTCATTGGGATTCTTCCTTTTCTCGGCGACTAGCTTCATTCTACTTAATCGAATTATTAAAACGATACCTCTAGGAACAGCTTATGCAGTTTGGACAGGAATAGGAGCTGTTGGAACTGTATTGATAGGTATTTTCTTTTTTAAAGAATCTGTAGAAGTTCTTAAGCTATTTTTCATTTTTTTACTGATTGTTTCTATTATCGGCTTGAAACTAGTTTCGGCGCATTAAACCAATATTTGATTATAAAAAAAATCCCCGCTGATAGGCGGGGAGCAATAGGTATTTGATTTCTGGGTTTTGAAAATTTTTAAGCTTCGTCAAGAATACGAAATGCGCATTCGAGAATTGTTGTGTCATCAAGTTCTACAACACCACCGTTTGGCCCTTGTTCAACATGAACTCCTATACTTTTACCTTCTCTGTAGTTTACACCTCCAAAATAATTTCGGACAGTTTCTACATTAAGATTTAATTCTTCAGAGATTTTTCTCATGCTGCCTTCAGGCAAGCGATCCTTGATGCTTCTAAGTTCATTAAACGTGATTGTCTTAGTCATATGCTATAAGTTTTATTTATAAAGGATTAAAATTCGCTTAGCTCTCTAAATTTAGCGAAAGTATTTTTTAATTGAAAGTTATCTAAGCATAAATCGATCTGGAAATGAATCCTTTTCGGATATTACATGCTCAGTTTTTTGTTCTCTGCTCTTGTTCTTCTACGTTCTAAGTTTTATCTGGTTTTAAAATTTTCCTTAAAAAAAGATGTCTTAATTTGATATGGTTTTTTCATTAACTAAGATTTCCTCTATTTAAATCAGATCTATCTGATTTTTGGTAAAGCTGTTTGTATCTTAGGTGCGTTATGCCTCATTCTAATTTAGACAAGAAATAATTATAGATTGGATATTAGAAGGCTTTAAAAAGGACTAATTTTCTAGAGACAGAAGATATTGTGAAGAAAAAATCATTATTAGCC
>NZ_JBFFKR010000013.1:0-33241 GCF_041555295.1 Ancylomarina sp.
AATATCAACCGCTACAATCTCAGCTTTTGAATCATTAATCAGCTTCACTAAATCTTTTACTAAACCATCCAACGGTCGAGATAAACCAGAACCAAATAGGGCATCAATAACTACGAAGTCTTCTGATATAATAGGAAAATCATTTGAATTAGAAATTTCAAAAATAGAAACTGAATTTTTAATTTTCAATCGATTAAGATTCATCTGATAATCTACAGATAAATTCTTACTTATTTTAACAAGATGGACCTCCACTTGAAAATTCGCTTTAGCCAACATTCTTGCCAGAGCCAAACCATCACCCCCATTATTGCCTGGTCCTACAAATATCTTAAAACTTTGATCTTGATTATATCGATCAACTATCCACTCATAAAGTTTTAATGAAGCTCTTTCCATTAAATCAATTGAAGATATAGGCTCATTCTTGATTGTATAAGCATCAATTTCAGCGATTTGTTTCGAGCGGAATATTTTCATCTTTATGTAATTTTAATGAGCTAATCGATATCATAAATCATCAAGCTCTGTAATGGAAATGTTAATCTCTCTATCAAAGATAAAAACTTTAAAGATTGCATTTTACGGAAACGATTTAAATAATATCATAAAACCCAAAATACAGCTTAGCCTTATAATATTTTTATATATTTGTCCATCTCAGAAAATAAATAAAAACTATTAATAATTAAAACAAACAACTTATGTTTAAAGGACATCCTAAAGGTCTGATTCCTGCCGCCTTAGCAAATATGGGCGAGAGATTTGGATTCTATACCATGATGGCTATTTTGGTATTATTCTTACAAGCTAAATTTGGTTTATCAGGAACTGATGCTGGTTACATCTATTCTGGGTTTTATTTCTCAATTTACATTCTTGCTTTAGTAGGTGGTATTATTGCTGATAAGATTCAAAATTTTAAAGGGACTATTTTTACTGGTTTGATTCTTATGAGTGTCGGATACCTAATTATGGCTTTTCCTACACCTACTCCAGTTGCTAATGTTCCACTTTATTTAAGTCTTTCAATAGGAGGATTATTTGTAATCGCTTTTGGTAACGGTCTATTTAAAGGTAACCTTCAGGCTTTGGTTGGTCAAATGTATGACAATCCTAAGTTTGGCGCAATGAGAGATTCAGGTTTCTCTTTATTTTATGCTTTCATAAATGTAGGTGCAATTTTTGCTCCTTTTACAGCTATTGGTGTCAGAAACTGGTGGTTGAGTAAATCCGGTTTCAAATATGATGGTAGTTTACCTGAATATTGCCATTCTTTCCTTAGTGGTTCTTTAACTCCAGAATCAGAAGCTAATTTTAGAATAGCTGCTGAAAAAACTACAGGAACTAGTATTGCTGATTTAACATCTTTCTCTAATGAGTACTTAAATGTATTTAATGAAGGATTCCATTATGCTTTTGGAGTTGCTATTATTGCAATGGCTATCTCTACAGTTGTTTTCTTGGTAAACAAAAAGAATTTCCCAGATCCAAAAGTAAAAGCGGCTCCAGGTGAAATTACTGACGAAATTAAAATGGAAGCAAAAGAAGTTGCTCAAAGAATGTATGCTCTATTAGCAGTATTCGGTGTGGTTATTTTCTTCTGGTTCTCTTTCCACCAAAATGGATTAACTCTAACAATGTTTGCTAGAGATTATACGGATCTTAGTCTATTAGTATTTACTGTAGGCGGAATTACATTTAAGGGTGCCGAAGTATTCCAAGCTATGAATCCAATATTTGTAGTAGGACTAACTCCTGTTCTAGTAGCTATATTTGGTTACCTAAGAAATAAAGGAGTGGAACCTTCTACTCCAAAGAAAATTGCTATCGGTATGGGTATTGCTATGCTAGGTTTTGTTCTTATGGCATTTGGTTCTCTAGGCTTACCATTATTTAATGAAGTAAGCACTTCTAACGGTGGAACTCCTCTAGCTGACATAAGCCGTGTAACTCCTTTTTTACTTGCTGGCACATACTTTATTCTTACTGTAGCTGAGCTTTTCATTAGCCCAATGGGAATATCATTTGTTTCTAAAGTAGCTCCTCCACAGTATCAAGGTTTGATGCAAGGTGGATGGTTAGGTGCTACCGCTCTAGGTAACGGACTACTATTTATTGGTGCAATCCTTTATGAGTCTATTCCTGTATGGATGACTTGGAGTATTTTTGTTGTTGCTTGTGCAATTTCAATGATTACAATCATGTTTATGATTAAGTGGCTTGAAAGAGTTGCTAAATAAGAAAACATCAAATCATATATATAAAAGGATGTCCAAACGGGCATCCTTTTTTTATGCTCTATACTCTCATAAAAAATTACAATAATATTCTAAACCCATAATTTAAGACAAAGAGGTATTTTATTATATCTTTGAAAGCGAATTGAATCAGTGGAAATGGAAATAAAGCCACTTATTTTTTAACGAAATAACTTAAACCAAATTCACACATTAACGAACTCACACATCAAACAATGATTCAAAAACTTAAAAATAGATGGCAGATTGAAAATAATTTTCAACTGATTCTTATACTCCTTACCTTTTCTGTAACTGGATCTCTTTCGGTAATGGTGCGTCGTCCCATATTTGAATATCTAGGTATTGATACAACAACAAGTCTTTGGATAAAAGTCCCAATGAGTATTTTAATCATCACACCATCCTATCAAGTTCTACTCATTATTGTAGGTTCAATTCTAGGGCAATTCAAATTCTTCTGGGCTTTTGAAAAGAAAATGCTTAGCCGATTTCGCTTCAGTAAAACGAAATAATTAAAGGCAACAGAAAAGTAGAATAATACAACTGATTAAATCGTTCAAATGACTAAAGAACAAATAGCTGCTCAATTTAAAACTCTTCAGGATACTATTACTCAAACCATAGAAACCACAGATGGAAATGCCAAGTTTACGGAAGATATTTGGGATAGAGATGGTGGCGGTGGTGGTCGAAGTCGCGTTATAGCCAATGGTCAGTTCATAGAAAAAGGCGGTGTCAATTTCTCTGCCGTTCATGGCTGCTTACCCTCGAAAATTAAAACAAAGCTCAAAGTGAATTGCGACGAGTTTTTTGCAACTGGCGTATCTCTCATCATGCATCCAGAAAATCCTCACATCCCGATTGTACACATGAACGTTCGATACTTTGAACTTAAAGATGGTACTTATTGGTTTGGAGGAGGAATTGACTTAACTCCAATCTATATCGACAAAAAAGAAGCAGCTGATTTTCATCGAGCACTTAAATTGATTTGTGATAAACACCATCCTGAATTCTATCCGAAATTTAAAACATGGGCTGATGATTATTTTTACCTAAGTCATAGAGACGAGACACGAGGTGTAGGGGGAATCTTCTTTGATCATTTAAATGAATCAAAAGGACTATCAAAAGATGAATTATTCAATTTTGTGATTGAAATTGGGCAACTCTTTGCGCCTCTTTATTCAGAGATCATGAAAAAGAAAGCCGAGACTCCCTACTCTGTGCAGGAGAAAGATTGGCAATTGCATAGAAGAGGTCGCTATGTAGAGTTCAACCTCTTGCAAGACAATGGAACACGCTTTGGCATTGATACCAACGGACGTGCCGAATCAATATTGGTGAGTATGCCTCCTGAAGTAAAATGGACCTATCAATACGAAATAAGAGACAATTCAACTGAGGCAAACACCATCAATCTCCTAAAGAAAAATATAAATTGGCTTCAATATCTGTAAAGAAAAATTGGAATCTTGCTGATTGAGTCATTTTTAATATCTTCACAAAAGATCTATCTACAATTCAATATGAATAAAAAAACGACTATTCTTCTTATTAACCTTGGCACACCCAATAGTCCAAGCGTCAAGGATGTTCGATCTTATCTGAAAGAATTCCTAAACGACAAAAGGGTCATTGATATTCCATGGCTTCTGCGTAAAATTTTAGTCAATATGATTATCATTCCATTCAGAGCTAAAAATTCTTCCAAAATATATAAAGAACTCTGGACTCCTGAAGGATCACCATTGATGCTATATGGTGAGAAGGTGAAAAGTATGTTGCAAGAAGAACTTGGCAATAACTACAATGTCGAATTGGCTATGAGGTATAAGGAACCATCACTCCCTAACGTTTTAAATAAAATAAAAAGTGAGATGCCAGAGCGATTAATCGTCTTTCCAATGTATCCACAATATGCTTCTTCATCTACTGGTTCAACTATCGAAAGAGTTATGGAACTGATGAAATCGTGGGAAGTAATTCCAGAGGTTAATATCATCAATCAGTTTTTTGAGGATCCTGATTATATCAAAATTATTGCTAATAATGCATTGAAACATGACCTGACAAATTTTGATCACTTCGTGTTCTCATTCCATGGTTTGCCTATCAGACAAATCAATAAAGTACATCCTGATCGGAATTGTAAAACTTGCGATTGCGATAAGAAGTTTAAACGCGAAACCGATTACTATTGCTATAAAGCAACTTGCTACGAGAATGCAAGACTTATTGCTCAGGAACTGAATATTCCGCATGAGAGATATACGGTTGCCTTTCAATCGAGGTTAGATAAGGATTGGCTTGAGCCATTTGCCGATAAGCTAATGGTTAAATTGGCAAAAGAAGGGAAGAAAAACATTATGGTCTTCAGTCCAGCCTTTGTTGCCGATTGTCTGGAAACAACCGTAGAAATTGGCGGTGAATTTACTGAACTATTCAAAGAGAATGGAGGCGAAAAACTCGTATTGGTTGAAAGCTTAAACGATAATCCAGCCTGGATTAAAACAATCAAGAAACTTGTATTAAATCAATAAGCTAGAATATTAGATATAATAAAAGAGCCATCCCAAAGGATGGCTCTTTCTATATATTGTAATCCTCAGGATTAAGCCTTGATAAATTTCTGTGGCTTAATCATACGCTCTGGTGCAAGAATCTCATCAAGCTTCTCTTTAGTCAATAATCCTTCTTCGAGAATCAAATCGTAAACAGATCTGTTTTCAGACAATGCACGTTGAGCAATTCGAGAAGATGCTTCGTAACCTAAAGTTGGGTTTACTGCAGTAACAATACCGATAGAGTTCATCACCATTTCTCTACAATGATCAACATTAGCAGTGATACCATCAACACAACGCTCTCTTAATGTAGACATTGCATTCTCCAACATCTCCATCGACTCGAATAAAGAACGAACAATAACTGGCTCCATTACATTTAATTGTAATTGACCTGCTTCAGATGCAAATGTTACAGTTAGGTCGTTACCAATAACTTTATAAGCAACTTGGTTTACAACTTCTGGGATAACAGGATTTACTTTTCCTGGCATAATAGAAGAACCTGGTTGCATTGCAGGTAAGTTGATCTCATTGAATCCACAACGTGGACCCGAAGATAGCAAACGAAGGTCGTTACAAATTTTAGAAAGTTTGATAGCCAAACGCTTCACTGCTGACGAGTACATTACGTATGACCCAGTATCAGGAGTAGCCTCAATAAGGTTACCTGCCAATACAATAGGCATACCTGTAGCATCGCACAAATGCTTAATACATAGTTCTGAATACTCAGGCTCAGAGTTAATACCCGTTCCGATAGCAGTAGCACCCATGTTTACTTCAAGGAATAATTTAGCATTTTGATTCAAACGCTCAATTTCTTCACTCAAGTTTTCAGCCCAAGCTTCGAATTCCTGACCCAATGTCATAGGTACAGCATCTTGCAATTGAGTACGCCCCATCTTGATAACATCGCTAAACTCAACACCTTTTGCTCTAAATGAAGCAACAAGTGTTTTTAAATTAGCAACTAGATCTTCGTTCATCAACATCAAACCAATCTTAATCCCAGTTGGGTAAGCATCATTAGTCGATTGTGAAAGATTCACGTGATTGTTTGGGTGACAATGATCGTAATCACCTTTTTCAAATCCCATGATCTCTAAAGCACGGTTAGCAATTACTTCGTTGGCATTCATATTGGTCGAAGTACCAGCACCACCTTGAATCATATCAACAGGAAATTGGTCTACCAATTTTCCATCTATAAGTTCTTCACAAGCAGCAATAATTGCATTGCTTATTTCATCAGACAATAATCCCAAATCGTTGTTTGCTTTTGCAGCAGCCAACTTAACGATAGCCAAAGCTTTGATGTATTTTGGATATGCACTCAGTTTAACACCACAAATATCAAAGTTTTCAATTGCTCTTAGGGTTTGAACGCCATAATATGCCTCAGCACAAACTTCTCTGTCTCCTAATAAATCGTGTTCTGTTCTTGTCTTCATATATTAATGCTTTTGCTTCAACATCACCTTATTCAAGGAAATATTTCGCGTCGTTATTTATATAATTTTATGCAACAAATGTAAAGCTTCAATCAGATTTTGGACACTTTTCATTTGTAATTTCACCATCAACAGAAACGACATAGATGCCACAACATACACATCTGATATTCTTAAACTTACACTCATAATCTATACCAAGATAATTCACATAAATTAAAAAATCAAAAATGTTTTTCAACAGAAAACAATCGTTTCCGTAAAATACGATGCATATCTATAGTCGGGATCATTACAGAACACAAAAAAGGAGCTGATTTAAAAAGCAGCTCCTTGTCCAGTTCAATTTATTATGTCTTTATTCGAAATCCGAAGAAACAGTTTCAACTTCTGCAATTGGTTTCAAGTTTTCTGGAATTTCTTCATTAAGCACATCCTTAAAGAAAGGAAATACATCCATGATTGGACTTTCAGTAACTGATGGAATTTCAAATGGAACAATCATGTCACTCAAACCTTCAGTAAGGTATTCATAAGCATCTTTTACATTATTAGCCTCAACCAACATATAATTATTCGACTTCTTCTCCTTACCAGATTCCTCATCAACTGTAACAAAACTCGTCTTGGCCTTAAACCATCGGTCACCATTCTCATTTGGAAACAACTCGCTGACATTTGACTTGCTTATATTAGTCACAATAAAATCACTATGAATCATTTTCTCCAATTCTGTATGAATACGAGCTTCTGCTTCAGTAAAAGAAACGGCATCTACCAAATAAGGCTCTGTAACTTTTTTCTCTTTTCCGTTTTCATCAATTTTAACGTACTTCACTTTACATTCAAACCAATTGTTAGTCATAGTATTGTGTTTTTATCTGATTAAAAATTCAATATTCTCTCATTTTCGAAAGGCAGACAAAGATAATATTATCACAGCAAATACAGTCGTTTAATCATGTCATAAATTATTGCCTTAGCAATTAGATTTTTTTTTAACATGGCCGTTTCAAATATCTCATTATACTATTCATCATACTATTTTAGTAAAAACGATTGCCCCAAACTACTCCAGACACAAGCGTTCTGATACTTTTGAGAGAAAAATCAAGTGCTGGATTATTTTTTTTGAGAAAAAAATAAAAAGCTAACTCTCTAATAAACAAAGAGACCTATTCTGATAAAAAATCTTTTTGATTAAAATTCATGATCATCCTTTTTTTTATTGAGAAATGCCTCTATATTTGCATCGCAATTGAGAAACGGCGAGGTAGCTCAGTTGGTTAGAGCGCATGATTCATAATCATGAGGTCGGCGGTTCAACCCCGCCTCTCGCTACTCAAAAGGCTTAGATTTTTCTAAGCCTTTTTTTGTACCCTAACTTCAATAAAAAAAAACACATCCTCTCAAAAGACTGTATACCAGTATGTTTCACTCAACACATTGTCTTAATTTCAAAAAATCAAAAAAAATATTTTTAAAATTGAAAATAGACGCTATATTTGCATCGCAATTGAGAAACGGCGAGGTAGCTCAGTTGGTTAGAGCGCATGATTCATAATCATGAGGTCGGCGGTTCAACCCCGCCTCTCGCTACTCAAAAGGCTTAGATTTTTCTAAGCCTTTTTTTTGCTTTATTTTTTTCAGAACATTTTCAAATTACTCTTAAAACAAGAGACTACTCTAATTTTAATTATTTTTTGTATATCTTATACAAAATAAATCTAGAAAAAGCCCTAGCACCTCTGTTTTGGGGCCATATTTAGAATTAATAACAAAATATAATTATATTAAATAATATTTGCTATTTTTGAGCGCAAATAGTAGAAGGTATATTAGAGATGCTCTATTATAAATCAGGCATCTATAGAATAAAGATTTAGGAATATTTCAAATTGACAAGAAAACAAAAAACATGACAAAATACGATTTAGAATATGTCATTCGCGCCTCACAAAAGCTATTGTTTGAACGCTTAAGCACTTCGAGTGGCTTATCTGAATGGTTTGCAGATAATGTGAATCAAAAAGGAAAAATTTTCACTTTCGAATGGGAAGGATCTGAGCAAAAAGCTGAAATGATTCACAAGAAGGATAATCAGGTCATAAGATTTCATTGGCTAGATAGCGAAGATGATGATTCTTATTTCGAATTTCGATTTGAAATTGATGCCTTAACCAACGACTTATCATTAATTATTACAGATTTCGCGGAGGAAGATGAAATTGATGAAAACATGGAACTCTGGGACTCTCAAATCTCGGAACTGAAACATGTATTGGGTGCATAATTTTTAACACTCAAAAATACATATTCATGATAAAATACTTTATTTTTGTAAGCAAAAAGACCAGACTCATTCTTAACTGGTCTTTTTTGTGCATTATAAAATAAGCTTGTATTAAGTTAATCAACCTTGTTTGATTTTTATTCTTGAATACTATATCCATGAAACGACTACACTCCTTTATACTAAAAAGTTTTTTAGGTCCTTTAACATTTACCTTCTTCATCTGCATGTTTGTATTACTCATGCAATTTCTATGGCGCTACATTGATGAGTTTGTAGGGAAAGGATTAGATTGGACTGTTATTGTGGAATTCATGTTTTACGTTTCGGCAACTCTTGTACCAATGGCTCTTCCTCTTGCCATTCTATTGGCCTCAATCATGTCCTTTGGAAACATGGGTGAAAACTACGAGCTCATTGCAATGAAGGCAGCAGGTATATCCTTACAAAGAATCATGCGCCCTCTCATTATCCTAGTCATGTTTATTGGTTTGGGAGCCTTTTACTTCTCAAACTATGTTATGCCTGTCGCATCTCTTAAAACCAGTGCTCTTCTTTACGACATTCAACATCAAAATCCCGAACTCATATTAAAGGAAGGTGTTTTCACGAGTGATTTACCTGGATTTGGTATAAAAGCTGGAAATATTAATAAGGAAACAGGTATGATCTACGATCTCATGATTTACGATCATAGTGATAATCGAGGGAATACTCAAGTCACAATAGCCGATTCTGGAAGATTAGCAACCAGTGCTGACAAGTTATTTATGGACGTAACTCTTTATAGTGGGAAAAGGTATGAAGAAGTTAAAACCAGTAAGCGTAAAGACAGGGATAGACATCCGTCTCAAAGAGTCAAATTCGATTTATATAAAACAACAATTAGCCTCCCAGGTAGTGAACTAAAAAGAACCGATGAGGAACGTTTCAGAAATTCATACAGAATGCTAAATTTAAAGCAACTATCTAATCAAAGAGATACGCTTGAAGATGAATTGCAAGAGGAAAAAGACAGATTAGCTCATCAGCTATCCAGCTACCAATATTTCAAAAAAGAAAGCAAAGCTTCACGCAAAGATTCAACTCGTCAAGTCCTTTTAAATACTAAAACCTGGAGTGCTGATTCTTTATACCAACAATTAGACTTAAGCGATAAACTAACATCAGTTGGAAATGCCCTTAGTTATAGTCGTAAATCTAAAGATCGTATTTCGAGAAATATAGGCATACAAAGTGCAAAGCAAAAATGGATTCAGAAACACGTGAACGAATGGCATCGTAAATTCACTTTGTCCTTCGCTTGTATTATCTTCTTCTTTATCGGAGCACCTCTGGGTGCCATCATCAGAAAAGGTGGTTTGGGAATGCCTGTTATCATATCTGTTCTGTTCTTTATCATATACTACATCATATCTATGACTGGAGAGCGTGCAGCTCGAGAACTTGTTTTATCCCCATTTGTAGGAATGTGGATTTCATCAATAGTCATTCTTCCATTAGGCGTTGTTCTTACATATCAGGCAACAACTGATTCCAGAATTCTTAATATCGAATCTTATATCAACTTCTTTAAAGGACTTAATCCAACTAAACTTTTTTCGAAAAAAGATGCTTAAGCAAATTTCATTCATTATTTTATTAACATTCTCTTTAATAGCATGTCAGAATAAAACAATAACTGAACCTAAAGAAATAAATACACTTCTAGATAATTGGCATCTAGCTGCTACGAATACTAATCTCGATGCATATTTTTCAGCTCTGGGCGATAATGCAATTTATATCGGAACCGATGCATCAGAAAGGTGGACAAAAACAGAATTTTTCAGTTTTTGCGAACCTTACTTTAAGAAAGGGAAAGCTTGGGATTTTAAAGCTTTCGATAGAAAAATCTACTTTTCAGAGGATGGAAAAACAGTTTGGTTCAATGAATTACTGAATACTTGGATGGGCATTTGTAGAGCCTCAGGTGTTCTAAGTTTAAAAGACGGGAATTGGAAAATCTCTCATTATCAGCTTTCTGTTACAGTTAAAAACGAGAAGATGAAACAGTTTCTGGAAATCTAATAAGAATTCATTTCAGGAAAACCAATTCATTCAAATTACTTCATACTATGTTCGACGATTTAAAACCAGATATCGATTACTATATGAGCCCCGATGGCTATCGTATTTTAACACATAAATACCTAAGTGAAAGAGGCTACTGTTGTGGAAATGGATGTAAACATTGTCCATATTTCCCTAAGCACACCAAAGGTAATTGTACATTAAAAGAATAAAAAAGCTCGATATGACAAAAAATAGTTTACGAATTGTTTATATGGGAACTCCTGATTTTGCAGTAGCTCCTCTTGATGCTTTAATTGAAGCTGGTTGCAATGTTGTTGGAGTTATTACAAATCCTGATAAGCCTGCGGGCAGAGGACAAAAAATCCAAGAATCAGCAGTCAAGAAATATGCCCTCGAAAAAGGTTTGACAATTCTCCAACCTGAGAAATTCAGAAATGAAAAATTTCTCGCTGAACTTAAATCTTTGAATGCTGACTTACAAGTTGTCGTTGCATTCAAGATGTTACCCGAAGTGGTTTGGAGTATGCCAAAATATGGCACTCTAAACTTACATGCATCTTTACTTCCTCATTACCGTGGTGCAGCTCCAATTAATTGGGCAATCATGAATGGAGACAAGGAGTCTGGTGTATCAACCTTCCTTTTACAAAAGGAGATTGATACTGGGAATGTCATCTTCCAAGAGAAAGTGAATATCGAAGAAAACGATAATCTGGAGACTCTTCACGATAATCTAATGGAAATTGGCTCAAAATTGGTTGTTAAAACAGTTAGAGCTATTGAGGCTAATGATTATCCTCAGATTCCACAAAAAGATTTAATTGCCGAAGGTGAAGAATTGAAAAATGCGCCTAAAATTTTCAAAGACGATTGTAAAATTAATTGGTCTACATCAATTGAAGATATTCACAACCATATTAGAGGTTTAAGCCCTTATCCTGCTGCTTGGACAGAACTATGTGATACTAATGGTAAAAAGTTTGCTGTCAAAGTTTATGCTGCAAATAAAGAGATTGAATCTCACCCACATTCTATAGGCACACTTTTAAGCGATAAAAAAACGTACCTAAAAGTTGCTGTTAATGGTGGTCTATTAAACCTAACAACCATTCAAATAGCAGGAAAAAAGAGAATGCAAATTGGAGATTTTCTAAGGGGTTTTCAGCAAATAGATAATTACAAGCTTCTAATAGACTAATCAATAAAAGAATCTGATATACAGAGCTTATCTCAACATGAGGTAAGCTCTTTTTTTTTTGCAATACGATATTATCTAAACTCAAACCGTAAGTGACTAAGCTCAGTAGTCCAATAATATTGAATAAATTCCTTTCAAAAAGTCCAATACTCTATTCAAAAATATTTTTCCATTTCAAAAAAGTTTTGCTTAACTTTTAATAAGGATAAAAAAATCCTCATTTTATAGCGAAACAGTTTTCCAGATTTGTGCAGTTGAGCCTCGCTACTTTTAAAATCTAGACCCCTTTTCAGGATTATAGATTTCCCCTTTTATCATTATAACATTTATATAGGCTTAAGCCAACTAAAGTCAGTTTAACACAAAATTAAGGCTTATGGTAACGCGCATATTCGATTTATTAGATAATTATCAAGAGCATTTCTCTGAGAAAGAGTCTGTATTTGTAAAAAAAGAAGCTGGAGAATGGATCAGTTATAGTACTCAAGACTATATCCATAATGCAAACCTATTGGCCTATGCTTTTCTTGAATTAGGGTTCAAGAAAGGCGATCGTATTATAAGTATTTCAAACAATCGCCCTGAGTGGAATTTTTTGGATATGGCATTATCTCAGACAGGACTCGTTCACGTCCCACTCTATCCGACAATTGGAAGCAAGAGCTACAATTATATTATTGAGCATTGTGATCCTTCGGCAATTTTCGTTGCAAATGACATGCACTATGCTAAAATACAGGAAGCTATAGACAACCAAGAAACCATGCCTAAAGTATACTCCTTTAATCAGATCGAAGAAGTCACTAATTGGCAGAATTTAGTTGAACTAGGAAAAAAAGCGGAAGTCAATCAAAAAGAGAAACTTCATGAGATCAAGAATAGTATTTCACCAAATGATTTATTAACGATCATTTATACTTCGGGAACTACAGGTACACCTAAAGGGGTTATGCTTTCACATCACAACTTTCTTAGTAATGTGCTGGCTTCTGCCGAACGACTCGTTCTTAACTCTTCCCATAAAGCTCTTAGTTTCCTCCCCATAAATCATGTGTATGAGCGAATGGTGAACTACCAATACCAGTACAAGGGTATTAGTATTTATTACGCCGAAAGCATGGATACAATTGGCGATAACTTAAAGGAAATAAAACCTCATGGATTTGCTACAGTACCTCGGTTATTAGAAAAAGTATACGATAAAATTATGGCTAAGGGTAAAAGTCTAGGCTTTGTAAAACGTTCTTTATTCAATTGGGCCGTGAACTTAGGTTATCGATACGAATTAAATAGAGCCAATGGAGAATGGTATGAGTTCCAACTAAGAATTGCTCGTAAACTCGTTTTCAGCAAATGGCAAGAAGCATTGGGTGGAAACATCATATTTATGTGTTCAGGGGGTGCGGCTCTTCAAGTTCGATTAGAACGACTATTTTGGGCCGCAGGTATTCCAGTTCAAGAAGGATATGGTTTAACGGAAACCTCTCCAATTATTGCCGCAAATCAAAGCACTTGGCCAGACATTAGATTTGGAACAGTAGGACCGCTTATCAAAGATGTAGAGGTGAAAATTGCCGATGATGGTGAAATTCTAGCCAGAGGTCCCAACATCATGCTGGGCTATTATAAAGATCCTGAACTTACTAACCAAGTAATTGATAAGGACGGCTGGTTCCATACTGGAGATATTGGCTGTATTGAAGAAGAACGGTTTTTAAAAATCACAGATAGAAAAAAGGAAATTTTCAAAACCTCTGGAGGCATTTACATTGCCCCACAAGTGATGGAAAATAAACTTAAGGAATCTCCATTTATAGATCAAGTAATTGTAATTGGCGAAGCGGAGCGATTCCCTGCAGTTATTATTTCGCCCAATTTCGAATTCTTAGTATCATATGCCAAGCGTAAACACATCACCTACACCAATAGAGATCAGATTATTAATAATGAGAGAATTAAGAAACGAATTTGGCAAGAATTAATCAAAAACAACAAGAGTTTTGATCATCCAAAGCGCATAAAAAGTATGCGACTTGTACCAGATTCTTGGACACCAGAAACCGGAGAACTTTCACCAACTCTCAAATTAAAACGTAAAGTTCTAAGAGAAAAATATCGTGATATTATTAAGGATATCTACACTAACTAATCATATTCTATCTATCCACACGCAAATTTCGAACATATGAATTTCAAAATAAAAAAAGTTGCAGTACTTGGAGCGGGTGTTATGGGAGCTCAAATTGCCTGTCATTTTGCCAATATTGGTATTCAGGTTCTATTATTAGATATTCCCCCTAAGGAACTTGATGAAAAGGAAATTAAACTTGGTTTTGATTTGAATCACCCAAAGGTTAAAAATAGAATCACAAGCGATCTTTTTAATCGAACTCTTAAACTAAAGCCTGATCCTTTATATAAAAAGGAATTTGCTAAAAGAGTTAATATTGGAAATTTCAATGATGATCTTCCAAAAATAACGGATTGCGATTGGGTGATTGAAGTTATTATAGAAAATCTTGAAATAAAAAAGAGTCTCTATGAAAAAGTTGAACTCTATAGAAAAGAAAACACTTTAATTACAACCAATACTTCAGGTATTCCAATTCAAATATTAACTCAGGGAAGAAGTGATAATTTCAAGCAGTATTTCTGTGGAACTCATTTTTTTAATCCACCACGATATTTAAAACTATTGGAAATTATTCCAGCAAAAGAAACCAGTAAAGAGGTTATAGATTTTCTCACTCATTTTGGAGAACGTTTTCTTGGAAAATCAGTTGTAAGCTGTAAGGATACACCTGCTTTTATTGCCAATAGAGTCGGTATTTATTCCATGATGTCAGTTGTACATTTAATGGAAGAAATGAATTTTTCTGTCCAGGAAATAGATAAGCTAACCGGTATTATCATTGGCCGACCAAAATCAGCAACTTTCAGAACTTGCGATGTTGTCGGCTTAGACACCTTAGTTTTTGTCGCTCAAAATTTACAACAGGTTTTGATTAATGATGAAGGAAAAGATACATTCTTAATTCCTGATAGTATTCAAAAAATGCTGGAATTGAAGTGGCTAGGTTCTAAAACGAAACAGGGATTCTATAAGAAAGTCAAATCAGAAAATGGCGAGAGTGAAATCCTAAGCTTAAATCTAAGCAGCTTCGGATATCAGCCCATGGTTAAACTTAGAATTGCTGAATTCGAAAAGGCCAAGGCTCTTCCGAACTTAACAGATCGGATTAAAAGTTTAATAAAGGGAGATTCTAAAGTCAACTTGTTCTATCAAAAACTATTCCTTGGATTGTTTGCCTATATCTCGCATCGCATTCCTGAGATTACAGACGATCTGTATAAAATTGATGAAGCTATGTGTGCTGGCTTTGCTTGGGAAATTGGCCCATTTGAAATTTGGGATGCTTTGGGATTAGAAAAGACCATTCCGCAAATGGAAAAACTTGGGATGAAACCAGCTGCTTGGATTTATGATATGATGGAAAGGAAAGGAACTTTCTATCAGCTTCAAAATGGTCATCAGCAATATTACGATATTAGTACAAATCAGCATATCACAATTCCTGGGTCAGAGCAATTTATTTCTCTTAAGAACATCCGTTCGAGCCAAACTTTATGGAAAAATGAAGGCTGTAGTATTATCAATCTTGGAGATGGTATCATCAACTTAGAATTTCATTCAAAGATGAATACCATTGGCAGTGAAATTATTCAAGGCATCAACAAAGCTATCGAACTGACAGAGTCAGATCATAAAGCTCTTATCATTTCGAACGAAGGTGATCATTTCTCAGCTGGGGCTAATATCGGTTTAGTTTTCATGTTGGCTATCGAACAAGAGTTTGAAGAGTTGGACATGGTTGTAAAAACGTTCCAAAACACCATGTTAAAGATTAAATACGCACCATTCCCTGTTATTGCAGCTCCTCACAATATGACGCTTGGAGGAGGTTGTGAAGTAAGCATGCACTGTGATAAGGTTATTGCACATGCCGAAACTTATATTGGATTAGTTGAGCTAGGTGTGGGGGTTATTCCTGCAGGTGGAGGTTCGAAAGAATTTGCCTTGCGTTTATCCAACGAAATTAAAACAGACGATGTTCGCATCAACCGATTTAGAGATAAATTCCTAACCATCGGACAAGCTAAGGTTTCAACTTCAGCTTGGGATGCTTTCGATTTAGGTTACCTCAGAAAGGATGTTGATGAGGTTGTTATCAGTAGAAAACACCAACTTAAATACGCAAAACAGACTGCCCTGCTAATGATTGAAAAAGGTTATACACCTCCTATCCCACCTAAAGATATTACCGTATTGGGTAAGGAAGGTTTAAGTCTTGTTTATTCTGGTGCAGATGGTATGCAGGTGGGGAATTTCATTTCAGAATACGACAAACACCTTTCAATTGAACTAGGTAAAATACTAAGTGGTGGTGAATTAAATGAACCTACTCAAGTTTCAGAGAATTACCTTTTAAAACTAGAGAGAGAAACCTTTGTTAAACTATGCCAGGAAAAAAAGACCTTGGAACGTATGCAAAGTCTACTACAAAAAGGAAAAATATTACGAAACTAATTATAGACGATAACATCCTATTTTATAGATCAACCTATAATACCAAATACTATGACCGCATATATAATAGCCGCAAAAAGAACAGCAGTAGGTAAAGCGAAAAAGGGCAAGCTACGTTTAATTCGCCCAGATGATTTAGCTGCAAGGGTTGTTCAAGATATCATGAAGAACTTTCCGATGATAGAAAGAAAACAAATTGATGATGTTATTGTTGGAAATGCGATGCCAGAAGGCGAACAAGGCTTAAATATGGGCAGAATGATCTCACTTCTAGGACTAAACACTGTTTCTGTACCAGGTATGACTGTAAATCGATATTGCTCTTCAGGTTTGGAGTCTATAGCCATTGCCGCTTCTAAAATTGAGATGGGACTGGCTGATTGTATTTTGGCTGGTGGAGCAGAATCCATGTCAATGATTCCCATGGGTGGATGGCGTGTAGTGCCAAATCTGGACATTGCCCAAAATAATCCAGATTGGTATTGGAATATGGGTATAACGGCTGAAGCGCTTCATAAGAAATACAATATTTCACGCGAAGATCAGGATGAATTTTCATTTCACTCCCATCGAAAAGCAATTGACGCCATTAGTAAAAATCGATTTGTCGACGAAATTGTACCTATTACAGTTATTGAAAATTTTGTAAATGGGAACGATATATTAGAGCATAAAGAACATATCATTTCTCAAGACGAAGGCCCTAGAAAAGATACGACACTTGAAGGCTTAAGCAAACTAAGACCGGTCTTCGATTTAAAAGGGACTGTAACAGCAGGTAACTCATCTCAAACATCTGATGGGGCTGCATTTGTTTTGGTCGTATCTGAAAAAATGCTAAAACATCTTAATGTAGAACCTCTAGCCCGTTTCGTTAATTATGCCGTTGCCGGTGTAGAGCCCAAACATATGGGAATTGGGCCTATAGAAGCAATCCCTCAGGTATTGAAAAGATCAGGTTTAATTATGAATCAGATTGAGCAATTGGAATTAAATGAAGCATTTGCAGTCCAAGCCTTGGCAGTAATGAGGGAACTCAATATTAATCCCAAGATAACTAATATAAATGGAGGGGCAGTTGCTTTAGGTCATCCCCTCGGCTGTACAGGAACAAAGCTAACTGTTCAACTAATTCATGAAATGAAAAAACAAAAACAGAAATATGGCATGGTAAGTATGTGTGTTGGATCTGGCCAAGGTGCAGCAGGTATATTCGAAGTCTTTTAAAGAATTGAATAAAAATCACACGATCATAAAATCTCAAGTAGTAAGAACTCAAAATCCTCAGATATGACAACGAAAAAATATCCCAAAGGCGGTGAATTCCTGGTAAAAGAAACCAAGCCTCAAGACATATTTATTCCTGAAGAATTTTCAGAAGAACAACTCATGATAAAGGAAACTTGTCGTGATTTCCTCGAAAAGGAGGTGGTCCCCTTACTCGATGAAATCGATAATAAGCAAGAAGGTTTAATGGTTGAACTCTTGGGGAAAGCCGGTGAACTAGGCTTATTGGGCATAGCTATACCAGAAAAGTATGAGGGCTTTGGACAAGACATGAACACCTCTATGCTAAGTACTGAAATAATGGGAACTTATAGCTCATTTGCCGTCGCATTTGCAGCTCATGCGGGCATTAGTACACTTCCTATTCTTTATTATGGAACAGGAACTCAGAAATCAAAATATTTACCAAAACTGGCAAGCGGAGAATACAAAGGGGCTTATTGCTTAACCGAACCAGGCGCAGGTTCTGATGCCAGTTCATGTAAATCGAAAGTCACATTTTGTAAAGATGGTAAGCACTACATTTTAAACGGACAAAAAATGTGGATTACCAATGCAGGTTTTGCCGATGTCTTCACCGTATTTGCAAAGATTGAAGATGACAAAAACTTAAGTGCTTTTATCGTTGAAAAAACATTCGAAGGTATCAGCTTAGGTCAGGAAGAACCGAAAATGGGAATAAAAGGATCATCAACTTGCATGATATTTTTTGAAGATTGTAAGATTCCAATGGAAAATCTTCTTGGCAAAAGAGGTGATGGCTTCCGAATCGCACTAAACGTTTTGAATAATGGGAGACTAAAACTAGCTGCTGCTGTATTGGGAGCAGGAAAGAATGTGGTCACCAACTCAATTACTTATGCTAACGAACGTGTTCAATTTGGAAAGAGCATTTCCAGTTTCGGAGCCATAAAAGCCAAAATGGGACAACAATGCATTCGCCTATTTGCTATTGAATCAGCAATTTATCGATGTAGTAATGACATACATAACAACATAAATGAATTAGTGGCTGCTGGAATGAGCAAAGAAGATGCTGTAATAAAAGCTCAAAAAGAATTTGCTGCAGAATCTGCCATTTTGAAAGTCGCAAGTTCCGAAGCTTTGGACTATGTTGTAGACGAAGGTGTTCAGATTTACGGTGGCATGGGTTATTCTTCTGAAGCTCCCATGGAAAGAGCTTATCGCGATTCACGTATCAACCGTATTTTTGAAGGAACAAACGAGATCAATCGCATGCTTGTTGTTGATTTTCTCCTGAAAAAAGCTTTTAAGAATGAGCTTCCTCTTTTATCAGCATCACAAGCGGTAGCTAAAGAACTCATGTCTATTCCTGAATTTGGTGAAATTGACGAGAGCTTGTTCGTTAGAGAAAATAAACTTGTGGCAAACTTTAAAAAAGCAGCTCTTTTAGTTGCGGGTGCAGCAGCTCAAAAATTCATGCAGAAATTAGGCACAGAGCAAGAAATCCTTATGAATATATCTGACATCATATCGGATTGTTACTTATCGGATTCTGTTTTGTTGAGAGTTGAGCGACTAATCGAACTAAAAGGTGAAGAAAACTGCAAGGAACAAATCGCCATGGCAGAAGTTTTCATTTATGATGCAGCCGATCGCATTCATAAAAATGCCAAAGATGCTCTTAATTCTTTTGCTGAAGGGGATGAATTAAGGATGATGCTACTTGGTATCAAACGATTCACCAAACATTCTGGCTTAAACAGCAAAGACAAACGTCGCTTAATTGCTAATAAACTGGTTGAAGAAAATAAGTACTGCTTTTAACTAATACATTATAAAACAAAAAGAGAAAGGCTTTAATAAACCTTTCTCTTTTCAGTTATTTTCAAATAATCCTTATCTCTTACGCAGGTAAACTCTGTCTCCTTCTGAAACTTTATCTCTCTTAGAGAAACCATTGAATTTTCTAACTTTCTTTAGTTTCACACAGTATTTCTGAGCAATATCGTATAAATTTTCGCCAGCCTTAACCAAATGGAAATTGTAACCACGTGCTGCCTTATTTCTCTTCTTATGAAAATATAAAATCTGATCGATTCCCAAGACATAATCCTTTGGAAGTTCATTATATTTCAACAACTTATCTCGACTAATTCCCATCTTTTTCTCCAGATTATAAAAGGTATCACCCTTAATAACCTTCACAAAATGGACCCCATTAGCAACCTCTAGTCTTAAATCTAAATCACCAATATTCTTTTCAAATGTTGATTTTTCTGAACGTTTAGACTCATGTCTCTTTGTATTACTATCAAAGAGATACAATTCCTCCTCCTCGATAATATCAATAAGCATATGTGCATACTTAGGATGAGTTGCATAACCTGCCTTCTTTAATCCCTTTGCCCAGCCCTTATAATCAGTTGGCTTCAGTTTAAATAAGAATTCATAACGCGAACGACTTGTCAGAAATTCTGAATGATCTTTGTAAGATTGATAAGGATCCATATATTTTCTAAAGCATTCGTTCTTCTTATCATCATCAATTTCAATCGATGCCCCTGTCCAATCGTGACATTTTATGCCAAAATGATTATTTGCTTTTGAAGCCAAAGTAGAACTACCGTTCCCCGATTCAAGCAGACCTTGAGCGAGAGTAATACTTGCAGGTATTCCGGTACGTATCATTTCGTCAATAGCCAGTTCTTTATATTTCGCTATATAAATTTTTCTCGAATTCTTTTCTGCAAAACCTAATGTCGAAAACAAACAACAGATAATTAGCAGTAATAGTGATTTATATAATTTCATACACTCAACTATATTTTAAAACAATGAAATTTATAGTATTCTTAGAAGTTCAATTAGAAATTTTCGTATTATGAAAGTATTACCATATGTATTTTGATCGGGATTACCACCCACCTTTACAAAATATTGATAATAATTCTATATCTTTATCGCCACTTCTAGTAAACAACCATAAAAATAGGAAATCAAAATACAATCCTACTATTCTCCGTTAATTTGTAATAAAAATTTATTTATCAGGAAATTTGTATGGTAATGAAGAAAACCCAACTAATTACAACTGTTCTAGAATACGATTCAATTGAAGAACTTGATTCTATCAACCAAAAATTAATTAATAAAGCCAAAGAGGCGACTCAATCATCATATTCTCCTTATTCAAAATTTAGTGTTGGTGCTGCAATTTTGCTTGAGAATGGTGAAATTATTCAAGGCAGTAACCAAGAGAATTCAGCCTATCCTTCGGGTTTATGTGCTGAAAGAGTCGCCATGTTTTATGCCAACTCAAAATATCCTGATGTACCTGTTAAGAGTATTGCTATTGCATGTTTTACCAATGGGCAATTTCTAGAAAGACCGATTCCTCCCTGTGGTAGCTGTCGTCAGGTTTTGTTAGAAACTGAAGAGCGTCACAAGACGCCAATGCAAGTTTTTCTATACGGACAAAAGCAGATTCTCGAAATTGAAAACATCAAGCAATTGCTACCTCTTTATTTTGAAAAAGACATGCTCGACGAGTAATTGTCAATTTTTACAAAAAACAAAAATGGCTAAATCTTGAAGCAATTGCTGAAGATTTAGCCATTTTATCTGAGAGTCACCTCTACTAAACTTATGATTTACCTATTACAAGATGATATAATTCTTTCCAAAGATTATCATTCTTAGGCATTGGTGCCTTAATAGTGATAGTCTCCTGCTTTATAGGATGAATGAAACTAATCTCACGAGCATGTAGATCAATTCCTTTTCCTTTATTTGCATGAAGGTAACCATACTTCAAATCACCTCGAATGGGACAGCCAATTTTTGCAAGTTGTCCACGAATTTGGTGATGACGTCCTGTGTGAAGTTTCACTTCTAATAAGAAATAATTTTGTGTCCGAGTCAAAAGCTTATATTCCAGAATTGCTTCCTTAGCCCCTTTTTTCTTTTTATCGAAAACATTACTCTTATTTTTTTCCTCATTCTTCAACATATAGTGAGTCAACACTTCTTCTTCGAGTCTCGGACATTTACTAACAACAGCCCAATAAATCTTACGAATTTGCTCATCTTTCTGTTGAAACATCAAATTAAGGCGAATTAGTGCCTTGCTTGTTTTAGCAAAAACCACAACCCCACTAACGGGTCTATCAAGTCGATGAGGTAATCCTAAATAAACATCACCAGGCTTTTTATATTTCGCCTTGATATAAGCCTTTACCCTATCACTTAAAGGCTCATCTCCAGTTTTATCTCCCTGAACAATCTCACCTCTTCGCTTATTTATAGCTATAATATGATTATCCTCATATAATACATCTAATATCTTTTCTTTTGCCATATTCTAATGCATAATTAGTAATCTAAACCACTAATTCAATATTTATAATTCTTAGTATTGCTCTTTCTCGTTAGGGAAATCTTTTGATTTCACATCCCCGATATAATTCTCTACAGCACCTTTAATTTCTTCAAAAAGATTGTGATATCTTCTTAAAAAACGTGGTGAAAACTCCTGTGTTATTCCTAACATATCATGAGCTACAAGAACCTGACCATCAACACCACCTCCAGCACCAATGCCAATTACAGGGATTGAGATCGATTCAGCAACTTTTGTAGCCAGACTTGCTGGTATTTTTTCCAAAACAAGTGCGAAACAACCTGCATCTTCAAGAAGTTTAGCATCTTCCAATAATTTTTCAGCTTCCGCATCGTCCTTTGCACGAACAGCATAAGTTCCAAATTTATGTATAGACTGAGGTGTTAACCCCAAATGTCCCATAACTGGAATACCTGCCGAAAGAATACGATTTACGGATTCTAAAATCTCACGACCACCTTCCAACTTAACCGCATCGGCACTGCACTCCTTCATGATACGAACAGAAGAACACAAAGCTTCTTTTGAGTTACCTTGATAGGTACCAAAAGGTAAATCGACAACAACCAAAGCACGATTGACAGCACGAACTACAGAAGCACCATGATAAATCATTTGATCAAGTGTAATAGGAAGCGTTGTTTCATGACCAGCCATTACATTCGATGCTGAATCTCCAACTAGAATCACATCCACACCTGCCTTATCAACAATACTTGCCATTGAAAAATCGTATGAAGTTAACATAGCGATTTTTTCTCCCTTCAGTTTCATCTCTGAAAGAATATGAGTGGTTACTCGTTTGATTGATTCTTTATGAATAGACATCTTTTACTTATTGCTAATTTTTTTTTTAATAGTTCAATCTGCAAAGCTACTTAAGTATTGCAAATTTATTCTGCAAAGTTAGAAAAAGATTGAAATAAGTTGAAACAGATAGAGATAAATAGACCTTTCGCGTATATTGAATCAATAGAAATAAAATCATCTATTCAATATATACCTCCAATATATAACCACAAATCCGTGTTCTTTTTTCATGACCGATATCGAAACGCTGTCTTTTTGGCAGCTATTCTGTCATACAAAAACTTGATTTTGGCAATCTCAGTGCCAAATATGCATTGCTTTTGACAAAATACAACTTGGCATAACCTTTGATTAAACCAAAACGAGCGTGAAAATATAGCTCAAAACAAAATCGAATATTAAAAACCTAAATAAATAGTAAAATGGGTAAGATTATTGGAATCGACTTAGGAACAACAAACTCTTGTGTTTCTGTAATGGAAGGAAATGAACCAGTTGTAATTCCTAACAGCGAAGGAAAAAGAACCACACCATCAATAGTGGCTTTTATTGAAAATGGGGAAAGAAAAGTTGGAGATCCTGCAAAACGTCAGGCCATTACTAACCCTACTAAAACTATTTCCTCTATCAAGCGTTTCATGGGTGAAACTCACGATAAAGTATCTAAAGAAATCAGTCGTGTTCCTTTTAAAGTAGTAAAAGGCGATAACAACACACCACGTGTATTAATCAACGACAGAAAATATTCTCCACAAGAAATTTCAGCAATGGTTCTTCAAAAAATGAAGAAAACTGCTGAAGATTACTTAGGACAAGAAGTAACAGAAGCGGTTATTACTGTTCCTGCTTATTTTAACGATGCTCAGCGTCAAGCAACTAAAGAAGCTGGTGAGATTGCAGGTTTAACTGTAAAAAGAATCATCAACGAGCCTACTGCTGCTGCTTTGGCTTACGGTCTTGACAAGAAGCATAAAGACATGCAAATTGCTGTTTTTGACCTTGGTGGTGGTACTTTCGATATTTCTATCCTTGAATTGGGTGACGGTGTATTCGAAGTAAAATCAACTAATGGTGATACTCACCTAGGTGGTGACGATTTCGACCAAATTATTATCGACTGGTTAGCTGAGGAATTCTTAAAAGATGAGAATCTTGACTTACGTAAAGATGCTATGGCTCTTCAGCGTTTGAAAGAAGCTGCTGAGAAAGCTAAAGTTGAACTTTCTAGTGCTACTAGCACTGAAATCAACTTGCCATATATCATGCCAGTTGACGGTATGCCTAAGCATTTGGTTCGTACTTTATCTCGTGCTCAATTCGAGCAATTGTCTGATAAATTGATTCAAGCTGTACTTGCACCTTGTAAATTAGCATTAAAAGATGCTGGTATTTCAACATCTGAAATTGACGAAGTTATTTTAGTTGGAGGTTCAACTCGTATTCCTGCAATTCAACAATTAGTTGAAAAATTCTTCAAGAAAACACCTTCTAAAGGCGTTAATCCTGACGAGGTTGTAGCTGTGGGTGCTGCAATTCAAGGTGGTGTATTGACTGGAGAAGTAACTGATGTTCTTCTTTTGGATGTGACTCCACTTTCAATGGGAATCGAAACTATGGGTTCTGTGATGACTAAATTAATTGAAGCCAACACAACTATTCCTACTAAGAAAACTGAAACTTTTACGACTGCTGCTGACAATCAGCCAGAAGTTGAGATTCATATTCTACAAGGTGAGCGTCCAATGGCTGCTGGAAACAAAACAATTGGTCGTTTCAAATTAGATAGCATTCCTCCTGCACAACGTGGTGTACCACAAATTGAGGTAACTTTCGATATCGATGCCAACGGTATTCTAAACGTATCGGCTAAAGATAAAGGAACTGGAAAAGAGCAATCGATTCGTATCGAAGCATCTTCTGGACTATCTGAAGAGGAAATCACTCGCATGAGACAAGAAGCTAAGGAAAATGAAGCTGCTGATAATGAAGCTAAGGAAAAAGTGGATACTTTAAACAAAGCTGACAGTACAATTTTCCAGACTGAGAAGCAGTTGAAAGAAATTGGTGATAAATTGCCAGCTGATAAGAAACAACCTATCGAGGATGCTCTTAATAAGTTGAAAGATGCTCACAAAGCTCAGGATTTAGCAGGTATCAACTCTTCTATTGAAGAATTGAACACTGTATTCCAAGCGGCTTCACAGGATATCTACAATGCTCAAGAGCAAGCTGGACAGCCAGGACCTGATGCAGGTGCTCAAGCTGGACAACAAACTAAAGCTGATGATGAAGTAACTGATGTTGACTTCGAAGAAGTGAAATAAGTAATCAATTAGAAATGATGGTTTAGTATTAAATCACATGACTGATATATAATAAAAACGCCAACCGATTGATTTCGGTTGGCGTTTTTTTATATCCTCTCTTTTAATTACAAAGTAATTTACGAGTATATTTCTGAGCTAAAAAAGGTTTCAAGTTCTCCTAGAGTACCCTCTGATGTTTTTATATCATTAATAACCTTTCCTTTTTCAAGAACAACGATTCTTTCGCAGACCTCTGTAACATGACTTAAGTCGTGAGAAGAAATCAGCATACAAACGTTTTTTTCCTTTTGTATATTTTTTAATAATTGCTTCAACCTTATCTGTGATGATGGATCCAGGTTTGCAAAAGGCTCATCAAGAACTAGTACTTCAGGTTGGCTCATGATAGCCGCAAAGATTCCAATTTTCTTCTGATTCCCTTTTGAAAAGTCGCGTATATACTTCTTCTGATTCAGAATCTCTCCTCCGAAGAAATCAGAAAATTCATTTATCAAACTATCAAGCTCTGACTTTGAAACTGAATTTATCTTTGCGATAAAATTAAAATACTCCTCAACGCTTAAGAAATCAACCAGAAAGCCCTCATCAAGGAAACTACCTGTATAGGTTTTCCAATCGCTAGTTCTTTTCACATCAATATTCTTAGATTGAACCCAGCCTGTGTCAGCCTTAATTAAATCTAAAATCAATCTGAAAAGAGTTGTTTTTCCTGCACCATTATTACCGACCAAACCAAAACTTTCACCTTGGTTAACTTTAAGCTCTTCAATATCTAATACAAGAGCTCCATTATATGATTTTTTAAGATTCTCTATTTTTATCATCACCTTAAGATTTAATTCTGAAGCCTTCGGCCATTTTATATTTTTTATCAATAAATCGTTTTGTAACAGCTATAAGTAATTTCTCATGAAAGATTATACCTAATAAGCCAATTGTTCCAATTAATACGAGACCTACAATAGGTAAATCGGCAATTCCAAAGGGTGCATATATGATTAATGGGAATAATAAAATTGGAAACATCAAAAAGAAGTGCTGAGCACTCACACCTTGATAATTAAAAGCAGCTCCTCCAGATAGATTCATGAATTTTCTATTATTACAAGCAAAATACAATAGGACAAATGTATTGACACCTATATTAAAAATCAGAGTAACTGTATTAACCAACAAAATATAAGAACCGTAGTAAGTATAGGGCAAAATCAATAAATACATAAACAAAGAAGAAAGCACCATCAAATTATATTTACTTTTCAGAAAGTTTAAATAACTTGTATTTGAAGTTAAGATCAAGTCAAAGTGACCACTTTCCCATGCAAAAAAATACAAGCCAAAAGCCATCATAAAACCACCTGTCATAAATAGCCCTACAAAAATTAAGAATCCAGTTGACTCTAGCATATCTGGTTTTGGATAAAACATCAAACCATACAAAGCAACTAAAGGCAACATCATCAATTGTGTTCGAGAACGCTTGTTACGAACAAACATTTTCATCTCGAGCATCATAAACTCCCCGATTTTACCAAAACGCTCAAAATAGGTAAGCTTACTCAATGAACCTTTGGCAGAGCCTGTTCCTTTAGAGAATTCCTCCAATGAGAAATTTCCAAACAATAAGCGATAATTTAGAAAGTAAGCTCCCAAAAACATTGCAGCAGGCACAAGCAATAAAAGAGGTTGCTGTATCATTGACTGAAAAATAGAAGCAGAATAAGATTTAATATCAATCAGATTAAAATGATCGATGAAACCAAATAGAACAATTGATAGAAGAAAGATGTAGAATACAATTTCATATTTGATTTGTACGCGCTTGATATATATCGCCAAATAATTTACCAATAGATCACAAATTACAATTGAAGCCAAAATGAGTACGACCTGCCCGGAAGTAAGATAAGCAGATAGTGGTATCAAAATGGGCACGATTATAATTATTGGTATAATATTTAGAATATTATACAAAGGCTTAGTTAAGATAAAATTAACCAAACGTGATTTTTTGATTGGTAATAGAAGATAAGGCATAGCTGCCATTGTTGGTAATTTCTGCAATAATGATCGCAAAATCAACATAGCCGCAAAAAAGTACATGAAGTAACTTAATAATTCATTTAAGGGATCTCCTCCTTTTTTTGCTAATGCTGTACCAACATAGAATGCAAAACCCAGAAGCTCAAGTGAGATAATAAAGAAAATAAAACCCATTAGAAGTTTTATCCCCATACTCTTTCCAAATATGGGAGACCGCATCGCGGCTTTGTGCTGATGACTAATTAAATTGAAATTCATTAAAATTTAGATTTTGGGTATTCAATTAACTTATTACTTGACAATAGAATAATTCTATAACGCAATCACACATAAAACAACTACTAACATAAGTAATAAAATTGATTAATAAAATAGTGAAAACAAAATATTAGCTAAAACAAAAATCAGACTCATAAATTCTTAGTATTTTTGGGAGAGAACAATCAAAGTTATCATCAATATCATATCCAACACCTTAAGATTAAATTCATGTACAAATTCATATACTGCAGCTTGCTTTGCCTATTTTCATTAACCTTATTTGCTCAAAACATCAACAAAAAAGATGAGCAAGGGAGAAAGCAAGGTTACTGGGAAAACATTACTCCATTAGGGGAAAAGGTTTTTGCCGGAAGTTTTAAAAATGGTTATCCTGAAGGGGAAATGAAACGCTTTCACAAGAATGGGGCAATTAAAGCCCGTCTGTTTTTTTCGAACAAAGGCAAAAATGCCAAAGCTCAGCTCTACAATTCTTATGAGCAACTGTCAGCTACTGGTAATTATATCGATAAGAAAAAAGATTCTCTTTGGAAATACTTTGATAAGAATGAGCAAATTCGAATTGAAGAGTTCTTTGTGAATGGGAAAAAGGATGGCTTAAGTACTTATTATTATCCTGACGGACTAACATACGAGACCTATGAATATAAAAATGGGCTTAAGCATGGACAGTGGATACGATATGATAGAGAAGGAAAGAAAAGCATCAGTGCCCACCACTCGAATGGTAAATTGGATACCTATTTTACAACTTACTATAACAATGGGATTACCAAAATTGACGGCTTATACAAGAACGGCAAGCGACATGGAAAATGGATATTTTATACGCTAAAGGGGGAAATTGACAAAACGATAACTTACGAAATGGGTATTGCAGATAATCAAGATGAGTTAGATGCAAATCAGAAACAAGAGTTAGATGCTATGGAAGCAAACAAAAACAAGGATATCGATCCGGAACATTATATTGAGAACCCAACGGAATATTTAATGAAACAAAGAAGAAAATAGCTATTTTGTAAAATATAACCTGGAACATAAAATCAATTTACCTTTAAAATCAAATCTGTGAAAGGCATATCCTTATATCAATTAAACAATCAAATCAAATCGCATTTATCCAATGCCTTTTCGGATGAGATATGGGTGGTTGCTGAAATATCAGAACTGAGGCAGACTCAAACAGGACATTGCTATCTGGAGTTAATCGAAAAAGACGAAAATACAGATCAAATTACCGCCAAAGCTAGAGCCACTATATGGGCCTATACTTTTAGAATGCTTAACCCCTATTTTAAGACCAGCACCGGACAAACGCTCACTTCTGGCATTAAAGTTTTAATTAAAGTTAGTATTGAATTTCAAGAAATATACGGCTATAGCCTCAATATAAAAGACATTGATCCTACTTATACTTTGGGCGATATGGCTCGAAGGAAAAAAGAGGTGATTGATAGATTGAAACAAGAAGGTGTTTTCGATATGAATCGGGATCTACTTTTTCCAGAAATTCCTAAAACAATTGCTCTTATTTCATCGCCAACAGCTGCAGGTTATGAAGATTTTGTGGACCAGCTTGAGAATAACGCCCAGGGCTATAAATTTCATCACAAACTGTTTCCTGCCATTATGCAGGGTAACCAGGCTGAAGCTTCAATCATAGCAACGCTCGAAAAGATATACGCTTACGAGGATATTTTTGATGTGGTAGTTATCATCCGTGGTGGTGGATCTACATCTGATCTGAATTGTTTCGACAATTATGATTTGGCTCAAAACATCGCACAATTCCCCTTACCCGTGATCTCTGGAATTGGTCATGAACGCGATGAGAGTATTGTGGATATGGTTGCTAACGTAAAAGTAAAAACACCAACTGCTGCTGCTGAATTCTTAATCGATTGTTTCGATGAATGTGAATCTTATCACGAAGGTTTGCAGGAAAATTTCGTGGCTGGTATTCAAGATATTCTGATGGAATCGTCTGATCGACTTCAACAGCTTTCACAAAAATTCACACCACTGGTTCATCAAATTCTTGCGAGTAAGAACAACCAATTAAATATGCTCAGACAAAGCATTATTTCTTCTGGCAAAAGTCTTTTGCGTAACTCAAAACATCAACTACAATCCTTCTCTTTCGATTTAAAGTTGGGTATAAAGCATCAGCTCGATATGGAGCAGATGAATCTTAATCAATTTATTTTAAAACAAAGAAACGTTAGTCGACGATTCTTCAACAAACACAGGCATCAACTTGAACTTTTCGAGCAGAGTGCAAAATATGCAGATCCTGAAAATATTCTGAAAAAAGGCTACACTTTGACTCTTAGCAAGGGCAAAATAATAAAAGATATCAGCCAACTTAAAGAAGGTGATATCATAGAAACCAAATTTGCCAAGGGAAGTACTGAAAGTCAAGTAAAAGTCATAAAAGAGTAAGTTGCAATCAGAATACAAAAATCTTAAATAGAAACATCATGCCTAAAAAGAAAACAAACTACCGCGAAGCCTTAACCGAAATTGAAGAAACGATTCAGGCAATCGAAAATGAAGAATTAGATGTGGATCAACTTTCAGATAAAGTGAAACGTGTGTCGGAGCTTCTGAAAATTTGTAAAGAAAAACTTCACAATACCGAAAAAGAAGTTGAGAACATTCTGAATGAAATGGAAGAGTAAATAATTACGGATTATGAATTAAGAATTGACGCATACCAACCAAAAGATTGACTCACATCATAATGACACGATTTACTCTAAATTTAAGTTTCATCGGATACCTTTTGTTAGTTTGTTTCACAGCATCTGCTCAAAAACAAAGCGATCAAAAGATAGTTGATGGTTTTGTGGAGCAAGCGCATTTTAAATCTGCCAGTATTGGAATAGAGATTCGAGATTTGAAAACGGGTGAATTACTTGCTGAAAGTGACTCTGAGAAAAGTTTAACACCTGCTTCCACTCAAAAGCTTGTTACCACGGCTACAGCTCTCGAAATTTTAGGTTCTGATTTTCAATTTAGAACTGATGTTTTTATCACAGGCAGAATCGATAAAGACGGCGGATTAATGGGCAATCTGGTTATCAAAGGCTATGGGGATCCTACTTTGGCCTCTAAATATTTCCCTCAGAACAACCGCTTTATATCCTCAATATATAAGGAGCTTAAAAACAATGGGATTTCTCAGATTAATGGTAAGCTTATAGTTGATAATAGCTACTTCGAAAGCTCGATTCCACGAACATGGATTTGGGAAGATATTGGCAACTATTATGGAGCAGTACCTCATGGTCTAAGCTATAAGGACAATACTTACACCCTGCATTTTGAATCAAAAGAAGCTGGTACACTCACAGAGATAAAAAAGATTGACAGTAAACAAAATGGAATAAGTTTTTCCAATGAGGTATTGAGTTCTACTATAAATAAAGACAGAGCTTACATTTTTGGAGGAACAACAAGCGACCATAGACTTATTGAAGGAACGATTCCTCAAAACCGATCTGACTTTAAAGTTAAAGGTGCTCTTTCCAGACCTGAAACTGTACTCCTTTCAGATTTAAGAAATGTTCTTCATGCAGGTGGAATACCAATAAAAGAACAAAGTTTTAAGACTAAAACGCAAAAGACTCTACTCCAATTTAATTCGCCTCCCCTATCTGATATTGTAGCAATAACCAATCAAAAAAGTATCAACCTATTTGCTGATCATCTCCTATTTGAGATTGGAATGACCAAAAAAAATGAAGCTAATTGGCAATCAGGCATCAATGCTACGAAAGAGTTTTGGCAATCAAAAGGGATTGACTCCACAAGCTTATTTTTATTCGATGGAAGTGGTTTATCTCACTTTAATGCTATCTCGGCAAAGGCGCTCAATCAAATATTGACACAGATGAATAAGAGTGAAAATGCTAAGGTCTTTTTTAATTCACTACCCATAGCAGGTAAAAATGGGACTTTAAAAAGTTTTGGTAAACAGAGCGAGTTAGTTGGGAATTTTAAAGCAAAAACGGGGAGCATGACAGGTGTTCGTTCCTATTCTGGTCTGTTGACAAAAAAAGATGGACAACAAATCGCCATTAGCCTCATCATCAATAATTATTCTTGTAGTTCAAATCTCTTAAATGAGAGCTTGGAAGCAATGCTCATAGAGCTTGCTCAGCACTAAAATTTCAAGAAGCAATATGCCTGCTTCATATTACAATCCTTTAACATTCCCTTGCAATTAGCATCTCTTAGCTTGAGATAATACCCAAACTGTTTACAACACCCGACCACCCTTTTGCTTTATATTATCGAAGCTTTACTGCGCATGATCTTCCGGTTATAAAAAAGTACCGGCGGAAGATGGCAACCGAGAGGCAGAACGTCATAACTGGATGGCGGAATATATCAACTGGGTGGCGGAACGTATCAACTGGATGGCGGAACATGTCAACTGAGGTGCGGAACGTTATAACTGGATGGCGGAATATATCAACTGAGCGACGGAACGTATCAACTGAGTGGCGGAACGTATCAACTGAGCGACGGAACGTATCAACTGGGTGGCGGAACGTAATAACATAATGGGCTAACATGTCGACCGAGTGGCAGAAGATATTAACTGTCTGGCATGATCTTGCCGCTCAACAAAATATAATTGGCTTTAGTTAGGCTGACAGTAAAACAAGGCTTCGTTGGCCTAAAACCAATGAGCCTTGCTATAATATTTTGGATATCTACTAAAAGAAGTAGCATAACTCGAGCATTCGCTACCCAATGGGTATTTTCAACGGCTGCTTTTCCAGTAATATCATCACCAGTCTTATCATTAATAGCTATACATAAAGCAATAATATTTTGATTAAAAAGCACACATGATTTTTTAATTCAACTTACTAGCTATAAGAATAAAATGTATTATTAGCTCCAAATCCATTCGTTGATTATTGTTTAATGTTGGGTTTTATTTATTATGTTTGTTTTTAATATTTTAACCTATAATTAATACTAAACCCCCAGTTTATGAAAACGAGATTAATAAAATTTTTGAGTTTATTATTTTGTGTCACGATTTGTTTTACCGCTTGCGATAAAGGTGAAGTGACATTAACAGATTTTGAACAACACATTGTTGGCGATTGGAAATACGAAACAGTGGGTTTTATAATTGAAGGGCAAGAAGTGTCTTTAGAACAGTTTGTAAAATTGTTTGGTATACCTGATGGTGCAGAAGCTGAATTTGATGAGGAAATGATTTTTGGAGAATTAAGTATCTCATTCAATGATAATCATGAAGGAAAGGTTTATTCCGATAATAGTGAAGATAGTGATTCATTCACTTGGAAATTAATAGCCGATAATCAGGTGAAAATAACGGATAAATCGAATCCAATGAATACGATGATTTTTGTAGAATCGGGGAATTCAATTTATTTCGAAGTGGACGCAGAAGAACTTGGACTTGATGATGATGATCAGTTATTTGAGATGATGAGAACCTATCTGAAAAAGGAATAAATCCAAAATATAGGATTAAAAAAGCTTCACCGATTCTCATCAGTGAAGCTTTCTTATATATGGTTTTCTGTCTTTTAGAAGAAATAATACAAACCAACAGAAACACGTGTGTTACCAACCCAATGGGTATTTTCAACTTCTGCTTTCTCAGTAATATCACCATAAGCGGCAGCTGTATATTCAG
>NZ_JBFFKR010000014.1:0-32982 GCF_041555295.1 Ancylomarina sp.
AAACAAATTCTAGAAAAACCGTCTGTGGACAAGCCCAACCACACCATATCCGACCATAACTGACTGTAAAAAGCACAATAAATACAAAAAGGGTAATCATCGAAAACAAAAAGATATGGAAATCTTGAGGCCAAAAATGAATCCCAAAAAGAATAAACTCCCTCTCGATTACATTAAGCAAAATAAAAGGGTCTCCATTAACTTTTATAAATGGTGTCACCAATAAAATAGTTAGAAGAAGATAGCTAACTAAATTTCTGTAGTTATATAATTTCCCCTTAGGTTGTTTTGCATACACCCATTGTCTTTTGCCTTTTTTATTTAGAGTTGCAAGTTGGTCGCGGTAAGAATCATCAAAATTTTGGTTGGGCATTTCGCTTTATTATCATTTATTTTTCTTGTTTATACAATTCACCTTGTGCCGCTTTAGCATTAGGAGGGTTTGTTCCAATCAGAGTCATCACATAACTTGAAACCTGCAACATTTGTTCTGGAGATAATTGATTTTGCCAAGCTAACATGCCCTTTAATGGCTTACCTACTTTTATGATTTTGTAAACATCCTCTAAGCTCCCGCCATTCAACCAATAATCATCGGTTAAGTTTGGCCCAATTGCATTTCCTTCTCCCAACAATGCATGGCATGCAACACAGTTTTTATCGTAAATCGCTTTACCTGCATTAATATCCTTAACATCTTGCATCAACACTAGCGATGATTCGTCGAATGTTGGCTTTGGCTTGTTTGCTTCAGCAATTGCCATTTCTTTTTCGTATTCAGCAATCTGAAGATCATCGCCAAAAACATGGTAACGAAACATGTAAACAGCCGCAAATACAATAGTCACATAGAATAAATAACGCCACCAAGTCGGCATTGGATTATCTAACTCTCGAATTCCATCGTAATCATGATCACTAATCAGGTGAGCATTTTCTTCAAGAAACTTATCTTTTTTTTCCATTACAGAAGCTTTTAATATCTTAAACAGTTAATATATCAGAACACTAAGCAAAATTAATCAGGCATCGACTGATTTGAGTTTGACTCTGTTCCCTCATCTTCGAGAGCATAGCTTTCCATATCATGGAAAACACTTTTATTACTCTTCTTAAAGGTCCACCATATCATACCCATAAAAAAACTAAAAAAGATGAGTAATGAGATACTAGGATAAAGCCCAACATCCGATATACTTTGTAAATAATGACTTACTAGTTTCATGCTTTATAAGGTTAAAGGTTAAAGTAGTAAAAGGATAAAGGTGGTGTTCGTATTCACTTTAACCTTTATCCTTGATCACTTTATCCTTGATTATTCTTTTACTGAAATATCGCGACCTAAACGTTGTAGGTAAGCAATAACTGCAATAATTTCTTTCTCACTAGCTACTTCTACACCATTAGCTTTAAGATCAGCAGCAATTTCATCAGCTTGCGTCTTTAAATCTTCAAGAGCAACAACATCGTAATTTGCAGGGTAAGGAGCCTTGTCATAAGGAACGCCCAACTTAATCATTGCACGAATTTTTGCTGATGTGTTCGAAGTACTCAAATCATCCTTAATCAACCAAGGATAAGCAGGCATAATCGATTGTGCATTCATCTTTTGAGGATCGAGTAGATGATTAAAATGCCAAACATTCGTTTTATACATCTTTCCTCCTGGAACACCTTCACGAGCCAAATCTGGACCTGTACGTTTCGATCCCCATAAATGTGGATGATTGTAAACCAGTTCACCAGCTTTAGAGTATTCACCATATCGCTCTGTTTCCGATCTAAACGGACGAATCATTTGTGTATGACACGTATTACAGCCTTCTCGGATATAGATATCACGACCTTCTAACTCAAGTGGCGTATATGGTTTTACACTTTCGATAGTAGGAATATTAGACTTAACCAGATAAGTTGGAATAATCTCAAAGGCACCACCAATCAAAATAGCAACAGTAGCTAAAAGCATAAACTGAACTGGTCGACGCTCTAACCAACGGTGTAAACCTTCACCTTTAGCACGCTTAGATGATGTCACCAATGCAGGAGCAGAAGCTTCTTCATTATCGGCACATTTACCCGATGCTGCAGTCTTAAATAAATTATAAACCATCAAAAATAAACCAACGAAGTATAGAAGACCTCCTAAAACTCTAACATGATACATTGGAAGTATCTGAGTGATCGTTTCCAAAAAGTTTGGATAAGCTAACAAACCATCTGCTGTAAATTCTTTCCACATTAATGTTTGAACAACTGCACCCCAATACAATGGAAGAGCATAGAAAATAATTCCTAAGGTTCCAATCCAGAAGTGTGCGTTAGCCAACTTCTCAGAATACAATTTGGTTTTCCACATTTTTGGGAATAGGTAATACAACATACCAAAGGTTAAGAAACCATTCCATCCCATTGCACCAATATGTACGTGAGCAATATTCCAATCTGTGTAATGAGTTAATGCATTTACCCATTTCAAAGACATCATAGGTCCTTCAAATGTTGACATACCGTAAGCTGTTACCGCAACCACCATAAACTTAAGTGTTGCACTATCACGAACTTTATCCCAAGCACCTCTTAGTGTCAACAGACCATTAAACATACCACCCCATGATGGAGCAATCAGCATAATAGAGAAAACAACTCCTAACGACTGTGCCCAGTCTGGTAAAGCCGTATATAATAAATGATGAGGTCCAGCCCAGATATATAAGAAAACCAAGGCCCAAAAGTGAATAATTGATAATCGGTAAGAGTATACCGGACGATTGGCTGCCTTAGGTAAGAAATAATACATCAAACCTAAATAAGGTGTTGTCAAGAAAAAGGCCACGGCATTATGACCATACCACCACTGAACCAAAGCATCCTGAACTCCAGCATAAACCGGATATGATTGCAACCAACTATATGGTATTGCAATAGAGTTACCAATATGCAAGACTGCAACCGTCACAAAAGTGGCGATATAGAACCAAATAGATACATATAAATGGTCCGCCCTTCTTCTTAAGATTGTTCCAAACATATTCCATCCAAACACAACCCAAATAATGGTAAGTGCGATATCAATAGGCCATTCAAGCTCTGCATATTCCTTACTGGTTGTAATCCCTAAAACAAAGGTTACTGCAGCCGAAACAATAATGGCTTGCCAGCCCCAGAAATGAATCCAACTCAATTTATCACTATACATACGAGCTTTTAACAAACGCTGAAGTGAGTAATAAACCGCAGTAAAAATGCCATTACCAACAAAGGCAAAAACTACCGCATTAGTATGAACTGGTCTTATTCGCCCAAAAGAGGTATAGGCCAAATTGAAATTAAAAATGGGGAACGCCAATTGTAAAGCAGCCAAAAGACCGACCAACATTCCGACTACACCCCAAAGAATAGTAGCGTAGGCAAAATATTTTACGATTTTATTGTCGTAAGAAAAATGTTGTGTTTCCATGTATGTTATAGCTTTATAAATTTACGAATGAATTCTTTTTACTTTTCCTTAGAGGCCTTTGAATCATCCTCTTTTTTATCTTTAGTTTCACTTTCTTCTTGATCTTTTATTTCTTGGTCATCGAATAAAATTCGAACCGATGGTGAATAATGATCGTCATACTGCCCTTTCTTTACAGCCCACAAAAAACCGATCAAGAATCCTCCAGCCACGACCATACTCACCCCTATTAAAACAAATATTACACTCAAGGTTCAATTTTTTAATCTTGTATATAATCGAACAGCCTAATTGAGCTGCACACGTTTCTTACTTACTTTTCCTAGACTTGGCAAAATATCTTCCTTTATTGGAACTTGTTTCCCTGCCATATTCCTAGCAAAATAACTCGTTGTAAAACTTGCAAAAGCTACAACAGAAATTGAACTTATAGGCATTAACAAAGCCGCCACAATAGGCGATAAAATACCTTGAACAGCAAAATATAAACCTAATATATTGTAGGCAAAGGATAATAGGAAACTTAGTTTCACAACCCACATTCCTTTTTTCGATATGCTTAAGAACCTTTTCAAATCCTGGAATTTCGATGCTTCTAAAATAGCATCACAAGCTGGAGAAAAATTGTAAATATCGTCTGCTATTGATATACCGACATCACTCACCTTTAAAGCTCCGGCATCATTCAAGCCATCACCAATCATCAATATTTTGTTTCCTTTACTTTTAAGAGCTTGTATATATTCCAATTTATCCTTTGGGGATTGATTGAATAATAGGCTTGAATTCTTTGGAAAGATTTCAGCCAAGTTCGATTTTTCAGCATCATTATCTCCTGAAAGAACATGTAAGTCATAGTTCGATGACAGAGATTCAATTAACTCATTTAAGCCTGTGCGATACTGATTACTCATGATGAATCGCCCTTTCACTTGACCATCTATAGAGACATAAACTACGGTAGAACCAGATAAGTTTTCAGCTTTAGAAGCTAAAACAAAACTGGCAGATCCAATCTTCACATCTCTACCCTCAATAAGTCCTGATAGACCTAAGGATATCATTTCTTTAAAATCGTGTACCTTTCTAGAAGTCGATTTTTTTAGATGATCGTAAAGTATCGTACTTAAAACATGAGATGAATGTCGAGATAATGACTTGACTGCATCCAAATCTGGTTCGCTTAATGCTACACCAGCATACTTAACACTTACGGCATCAGCCTGTGTAATAGTTCCTGTTTTATCAAAAACAATCGTGTCAACTCCACTTAAAGCTTCGACGATATCGGCACCTTTTAAATAGATCCCTAATCGGCCTAACATTCGCATCGTATTACCTAATGCAAAAGGAGAAGATAAAGCTAAAGCGCATGGGCAAGCGACAATCAAAACTGATGTAAAAGCAAATACAGCTTTTGATGTATCGTTCAATAACCAATAAAAGCCAGCTAAAGCACCAATTACGATTATTGAAAGTGTGAAATATTTACTTATCTGATCAATCAAGGAATTCAACTTAGAGAAGTAAATTTCTTTTTCCTCCGATTGATTCCAAAGTTGTGTTAGTCTCGATTGAACAACCTCTTTTTCGATGCACATTTCTATGGCTCCTCCCACTTGCTTACCTCCAGCAAATAAATGATCGCCTATGGATTTTAAAACGGATCTGGATTCTCCCGTCACAAAACTATAATCAATTAAGGCTTCACCTTTAGTCAGAATGGCATCAGCAGGTATCAATTCCTGATTTCTAATCAAGATTACATCGCCTTTTTTCAACTTATTGATTTGCGTGCTCTGTTCTTCATTATCAATAATTCTACTGACAGCAACCGGGAAGTATGAACGGTAATCACGTTCAAAAGACAAGGCCTGATAGCTTTTACTCTGATACCACTTACCAATAAGTAAAAAGAAAATCAAGCCTGCTAATGAATCCATATAACCAGCACCGGCACCAGTAAATATTTGAAATGAAGATTGAATAAAAAGTGCAATAATACCTAAAGAAATAGGTACATCTATATTAATGAATTTATGTTTTAAGCCTTTGTAGGCAGAGACTAAATAATCGTTCCCGCTGTAAAACAAAACAGGCAAAACAAGAATAAAATTCATCATTCCAAAGAATGATTTGAAATTACTCTCTAAATATTCTGAACCTGGCACATATTCAGGTAAGCTAAGAAGCATGATGTTCCCAAAACTAAAACCAGCGACTCCAATTTTGTATAAAAGTTTCTTATTAGCATCCTGATTCTTTTTCTCTTGGAGATTATCAAGCGTAATTTCAGGAATATAGTGGATAGAAGCTAAAAGCTCAGCCAGCTGACGAAGGCTTAAATCATTTGAATCAAAAGTAACCGTAACCTCTTTTTTAACGAAGTTCACAGTTGATTTTAATACAGCCTTATTTAAGACATTAAGATGCTCGAGTAACCAAATACACGAACTACAATGAATTCCTGGAATATAGAAGCTTACTTTACGGATTGCATCTTCTGAAAACTCATAAAGCTTTGAACTGATTTCTTCATCATCAAGGAATGCAAATTTCTCTTTAAACTTTCCTTCTTCAATTTTGATCCCAGGTGTGCTCTCGATATTGTAATAGGAACAAAGAGCATTGTCGTTCAAAAGTTGAAAAACGGTAGAACAACCTGAGCAACAAAATGGCTTACCATCCCAAATTACGGGATGTTTACCACAATCGTCACCACAATGGATACAGACTTCGTTTTTTGTATCTTTAGCTATTTTCGTCATCTTGCAGACTCATTAGTCTTAATCAAAAACAATGTTCTCAGATTCAACTCTTATTTATATTATTGCAGGTGTTACTCTCGCACATTTCCTATTTGGGATAGGCTATTTACTTTATAAGTTAGGCTTTGCTCCCAAAAAGAAAAAAGATGATGTTGAGTAATAAATTCAGAATCTAGCTAAGATTTTGTTCTCATTTTCGACAACTGAAACACTTGGAATAGAACTAGAAAAATAACACCCCAAATACCAATAACACCTAAAAGATAACTCGCGACAATCCAAATTGGCGCATTAGCTCGAGTTCCCCACATGGCTCTTTCATCAAGAGGATTCTTAGGATTAGTTGGTACAGCTATTGATAAAACTCGTTTTTCTTCAATTGCTCCATAATTGTCTTCATCAGTAAGCTTAACCAAAAGTTCAACCTGTCCTTCTCTGTCGCCAGGAAGATCATCTGGAAATTGTATTAACAGTTCTCCATTTGCATTGGTATAAGCTTCCTGACCTGAAATATCTAATTGACCAAATGCTCTCTTTACAAGAAAACTCATTTCAATACCTTCCAAGCCAACACGTTTTCCGTCCTTCTTTAAACCAGTTAAGTGTGCATTTAGTTTCTTATGCTCTGCATCAACATTAAGCTCAATTTTAACATCTGTTACTTCAGGATTCACAACCGCACTTGCAACGACTACTTTCTTTTTATTCTTATCAAAAGAACGCAAATAAGTAATAACCACCCATTTACTTTCATCGTTCAATGTTTTATCGAAAGTTGGCATGGCACCTTTTCCCGTTTTAATCTTGTGATAAATTTCACCATCAGATTGAATAAGGAAATTCTGAGAACCTAAGTCGGACGGAGCAGGTTGTAGAGGCAACATATTAGCCTTGGTAGGATCACCATGACATGACTTACAATTGGTTTGGTATATTTTTTTCCCTGAACTAATATTCTTCTTACTTAGCTCATATGGATTAAGCTTCTTTTTTGCAGTAGCAGATACATTCCAGTCCTCCGCAGATGCAGAGTTCATAAAGGCAAATACAAGAACAAGAGTCGCTAATATAGTGGATACGTTTTTCATGTGTTTCTTGTTTTTTTTATTCCTCAATTTTATAATCAATTCCCTTCTGATCAGCAATCTCACATATAGGTAATACAGGAAAGATCTTAGCCAACACGGTAATAATCAAAAGTGCCAAAGCAAAACTCAATACGGTAACCGAAATCTCAATTGATGTTGGGAAATAAGTCTTAAAATGATCAGGTACATTCTGAATAGGTAGATGTGGGTGTAACATGGTAGGAATTACAATTACATACCGCTTAAACCATGCACTAGCAATCACAAATAGAGAAATAATCATGATTGGCATTGGCTTTCTGAAACGCTTATTCACCATCAATATAACAGGTAATATATTCCCAAAAAGTTGTGAAGACCAAAACATAATTGCCCATGATCCAAAAAACAATTCCTTAAGATGGACGCTATCTCCTGTTTTCATTTTATATCCGGGAACCAAAAACTCATTGACATTGAAATACAAATAAACCAAACAAACAGCGACCATCAACTTACCCATCTTATCAAAGTGTAGATCGGTAATATAATCTTGTAGCTTATAGTTAACTCTGAAGAAATACATGGCAACAACAAGAGCTGCAGAACCGGCAACAAAGGCTCCTGCAACGAAATAAGGTCCAAAAATAGTTGTATCCCAACCATTACGAAGAGTTGCAGCAAACAACCATGATGTAACCGTATGAATTGCTAAACCAACTGGAACAATTAAAACCATTAAGGTTCTAATCATCTTATGAAGATGTTTATATTGTTCTGGTGTGTTCGTATAGCCAAATGAAAGAATTGTGTATACTTTCTTTAAAATAGGAGATGAGTTATTAATATCCTTTTTGCAGATTGCCAGATCAGGAATCATAGGCAAAATCAACAACAGAGTACTGATCACTAAATAGGTCGTAATGACTGTAACATCCCACAATATTGGTGACTGAAAACGGCCATGAATTAACACATTTAGCACTCTATCCGGACGACCCATATCTAAAACAATCACTAAACCTGCCACCGCAACGAATGCAACGGCAATAATCTCAGCAATTCGAGAAATTGGGATAATCCAATCGACCTTCAGTAGTCCTAGTATCGATGAGATTAACATCCCGACTAAACTAACTGCTACAAAGAATACAAAGTTGGCTATATAGAGTCCCCAAGATACATAATCACGCATTCCGGTTACACCAAGGCCATCACGAAGTTGTACGTAATAGGCCCAACCGCATACAGCAATAACTGTCACCAGGAAAACAATCCATAATTCCAGTCCTTTATGATTTTGCATTGGACGTAGAATATCTTGTTTTAATTTTTCAAAGGAAAGTGTTGTTTCTTTCGATCTTGTATTGTCATTCATAAGTAAAATGATTTTCTATGAATATATAATGTATCGTTTGTTTAATCTCTGATTAATGAAGATTCTCCTCATTCAACAAATCACCATTGAATTCGAAAGCTCTATTCTTAGGAGGCAAATAATAGACTCTTGGTTTGGTTCCTAGTTCTTCCAACAAGGTATAACCTGCATTATCCTCAATCAATTTCGAGAAACGAACAGTTTCACCACTTGTCCCATTAGTTACTGCATCTTCATTCCTATCTCCGAAATAATAAACCCCGTTAGGACAAGCAGAAACACATGATGGTAGCTTATCCTCTCGTAAACGATCGGCACTAAATAGACATTTACTTACTGTCCCTTTTTTCTGAGGGACATTCGCCTCAATATTATAGGTCAAATCTTTATATTTATCGGCATCCTTTGGCTCAGTCCACTGGAAAATACGTGCTGAGTAAGGACAAGCAGCAATACAGAAACGACAACCAATACAACGTTCGTTATCAATTAGAACAATTCCATCTTGTCGCTTAAAAGTTGCATCAACAGGGCATACTTTTGTACAAGGCGGATTGTCACAATGCTGACAAGGTTTAGGCATAAAGTAAGGTGCAGTATGCTCAGAATCCTGCATCTGTAGAACATTAATATGGTGCTGGTCAGCTCTTAATTGATGATGATTCTGACATGCATCCATACACTTTCGAGCATTTCTACATTTACTTAAATCGATAACCATCACGAATGACTTACCAGCAATACCCTCACGACCTCTTTTTTGTAGCTCATTAAGAGGCTCATTAACGGTCGGACGAAGTTGGTTTTTATCAACCTGAACCAGCTGTCCATCTGCTGTAAGCAAATTGACCATCTCTTCGGGTTCTTTAGCTGCGGCTTTTACTGCACCTAAAAGTGAAAAACTACTAACCACTCCTGCAGCGCCAACAGTTACTCCAAAGCTTTTCAGAAAATTTCGTCTACCCTTATCGGAAGTTTTTTGTGTCATATCTCAAAAATTTGCTCTGTCACGATTTTGGAATACCATTTTCTGATCTACCTTATCGTATTTATAAAATGTGTATAAATACACTTTAAATATTAAAGTTAAAATCCTGAAAACATGACTCCATTTTTATTCGGAACCGTTTGCAGAACATTCAAAGATAAATAATATTTTCAGTTTTTTTAACAATTACTATATTGTGATAAAAAATAAAATATGATAATTAAATGCAAACACAAAACCCAACATCAAACTATCAATCTGAACGTTACAAAACGTAGCGCAACGATATTACACCTCTTAATTAAATAACCACTTAAACCTACAACTAAACTATTACAGATCCTTTTATCTTAATTACCAGCCATTTATGAACGGAATATATTCAAATACTCGTCTATCAATCTAAGTCAAAAAGCTTTATTGATTTTTCTAAACAGCTTATAAAGCATATCTATCATCGAATAAATAAAAAACACAACAAACACACATTCTTCTAATAATCATGCTATTAACAAAGATTGATTTATGATATATAATTCTTTAATCATGTTTTACAAGACATTAAGAGAATCTATTGATTTAGAATTTTCTAAAAACAATTAAAAGCGTAATTTTGCCCGCATCTTTCAGCCGAGAATAAACCTATACATTTGGCTTAACTTAAGACTATGAACGAATTAAATAATTTGAAACCTATCAATGATTGGTTTAAAAAATTAGACAGCCGTCCCATTATCATTAGTGGACCATGCAGTGCTGAATCTGAGGAACAAGTCTTAAATACAGCTCGTCAATTAAAAGAGATTGATCAGGTTAAGGTTTTCAGAACTGGAATATGGAAACCTAAAACTCAGTCAAATAGTTTTGAAGATAGAGGGGATACTGCTCTTAATTGGTTAAATCAAGTTAAACAAGAGACTGGCTTGTTAACTATGGTTGAAGTTGCGTCGCCTAAACATGTGGAGATGTGTTTACGTCATAACGTAGATATTCTTTGGATTGGAGCCAGAACAACATCAAATCCATTTTCGATACAAGAACTTGCAAGTGCACTTCAAGGAATGAATGTACCTGTCATGATAAAAAACCCACTTAATCCAGATATCAATCTTTGGATTGGGGCATTGGAACAAATTAATAAAGCTGGGATTTCAAAATTAGCTGCTATTCATTGTGGCTTCTATCCTTTTGAACAAACTAGCCTTCGTAATATTCCAAAGTGGGAAATTCCAATTGAATTAAAATCCCGATTTCACAACCTTCCTATGATTTGCGATCCAAGTCATATTGCTGGTGACAGAAATCATATTCAGCAAATCTCTCAAAAAGCTCTTGATCTAAATATGGATGGTTTGATGATAGAAAGTCATTTTAAACCTGAAGAAGCACTAAGCGAAGCTGAACAACAACTTATCCCTTCAGAGTTAAACACAATTTTGAATAGCCTGGTTTGCAGATTAAGCATTAAAGATGGAGAAGATTACAATCCGCTTGATCAATACCGAAATCAAATCGATTCGATTGATGCGCAGATTATTGAACTTCTTGCTCAAAGAATGAATACGGTTAGCGAAATTGGTGAATACAAATCTGAAAAGAACTTAAATATTCTTCAATTAAAAAGATGGGAAAAGGTAAGAGAGCAAGGAACTGAACTAGGGAAATCCTTAGGTCTATCAGAGAAATTCTTAACTCAATTACTTAGAATGATTCACAAAGAAGCCATTCTCATTCAGAACGATGTAATGAATGATAAAAAATAGATAAGCTTAATAAAGAAAAATTAAAAAGCCAGTAGATTAATATCTACTGGCTTTCTTCTTATATTCTCATTTGATGTTTAGCTTTTCTGTCTAATTTTCAATTTTTGTCCAACCCTTAAACTACGTGAATTTGTAATATTATTCATTTTCATGATATCATAATTTGATACACCCGGAAATTTCTTAGCAATGGTCCAGAAATTATCATTCTTACGAACCGTATAATAAACGTATTTCCCGCTCCAGTTAGACGTGGATTTTCCAACATTATTTACCTTCTTAGATGCTACATAGTTCTTTCCTAAAGTAGCTTGCTTTTGAGATTTAGACATCGAATTAAACGACTTATAATATGAAGCCTTTGACTTAGGAACATAGACAGCCAGATTTTGACCTACTCGAATCATATTACGTCTAATATTATTCCAATATCTCAAATCAGATGTTCTTATATGGAACCATGATGCAATTAGTCCTACAGCATCACCAGATTTGACTTTATAATAAATCTTAGCTTTCCCCTTAGGAGAAGCATGTGCAAACTTCTGATATCTATCTCGAGGATTAGCAAGCTTATCCTTTAGGTTGAAATAGTATTCTTTTTTGTAAGATGTAATTGAATCCTGATTGTCAATAAAAGCCAAAGCTGACTCAAACGGGATTTTCAACGAATATGGTTTATTAAAAGCAGGAATAATATCGGCTCGGTACTGAGGATTCAATTCACGTAATTTCTGTGTGGAAACTTTGGTAAATTGAGCAATCTGATCAAAATGCAATTGTTCCTTAATCATTAAAGTATCACAAACCTCAGGAAATTGATTAGGTCTAGGATACAAGCCATGTTCTTCGTGAAAGTTGAAAGAATAAAGTGCTGCAATAAATGCTGGCACATAACCTCTTGTTTCTTTAGGTAATCTGTAATAAATATCCCAATAATTCTTCTTTCCACCACTACGGCGAATAGCCTTATTTACATTTCCAGGGCCACAATTGTATGCAGCTATAACCAAAGGCCAATTGCCATACATCTTATACAAATCCTTTAGGAACTTAGCAGCAGCATAACTCGATTTTATAGGATCACGACGATCATCTACAAAAGAGTTTACTTCCAACTTATACTGTCTACCTGTCGAATACATAAATTGCCACAAACCAGAAGCCCCAGCTCTAGATAAAGCTTTAGGATTAAGGGCTGATTCAATAATTGGCAAATACTTCAATTCCTGAGGTAAGCCTTCTCTATCGAGTATTTCTTCGAAAATAGGAAAGTAATATTCCGACATTCCCATCATAAGCTCAACCTGCTTTCTTCTTCGCTGCGTATAAAGCTCAATATAATTTCGTACAATTTTATTATACGACAAATCGAACATCGAAGGGATAGATTGTAATCTCTTAATGTAAACTGAATCGGCTAACTTTTCTTTTATATATTTTGTTTCTGGACCTTCATAGACGGATGTCTTAACTGAATTTTCCGCATACCAAGCGTTAACAAGCTTATCAAGATTGCTCTTGAACTCAGGTTGTATACTATCATTTAAATCCCAGCGAACATCAACAGGATTGATTTTTAGAAAAGCTAAAGAATCTTTCTCCACAGCAGGAGTCATATCCTCTTCTTCAATTATAGGATTTTCAACTTCACTTTCCTGAGCAAAAACTTCAGAAGCATCTACTACAGCAGACGAATTGTCTACAAGCGTTTTACTCGTAGAGCAAGCCATACTTGCGATAAGAGCCAATGAATAAAGGGAATATTTAAATTTCATATTTACTTTTTTTTTCTTCTTTTCTATTAAAAAAATAGAATTCAAATTAAAGATAATGCCTCGTGCACTCTCCACTCCTGATTATACGCAATCAAGCAAGTTATATTGCTCCGTTAATCTTAAAAAATGTATAATCCCCTACTATTTTAAAATATCGAATAAGGATTCAACCAACCAACTCTTACTATTCACTTTGATATAATTCTCCTTATCTATTCCTGACAAGCCTAATTTTTCTGCATCCTGATTCGAATCGAAATAGATTCTAGCCTCTTTTGCAATTTTTCTTTTTTGAGCATCATTTAAAAGCTCTGACTGAAACTTAGGCCAACTAGAAACAGTTTTCAAATCGATATCCAACGAATCTTTCTTTTCAATAAGAAACTTGAAGTACCTAGCGAGCTTGTCAACATGTTTCGAATTCTCTACAATATCTTCGTCATTAATCTCAACAAGCTTTAAGCCCGAATCAGAATTGATATGCATCACGTATTTTGCATTCTCACAATGGATAGTTGCAGAAGTGAAATCTTGGTCTAGAATATCTGAAAACAATAAAAACTCTTGCTGCTCTCTCTTATCTATTGTATCACCAACAACTGAGTGCAATACAATTAACTTATTCTGTGCAATTACAGATAAAGTCATGATAACGAAAAAAATAAAGCATAAGATTATTCTCATACATTTCAGGTTTTGAAATTATAAGTTACTAAAAATTAATTCGGCAGGAAAGGCCTAAAGTACTACCACTTACGGGTGAATAATTCATTTTAGGCTGAACTGTCATCGACAATTCGTCATTGATATTAAAATTGGTTAAATGCGCATCGACAGTCGCATCGATAATATTAAGGACATAAACACCAAACAGAATGATATAACTAAAATCTCTGTCTCGCTTATATTTGTCCTTCCCATTTTTAAATCTTGTCTTATACCAATTATCATCGGCAGCACTTGTATTCTCAAAATCCACGTCTCTTACCAATTTCTCATACCTTTTCAATGTCGGCTCAATAATTCCATCTCCCTCTGCTTGATTTTTGTATTCCAGATATTTAGAAAAATCGATATAACCATCCTTATAATCATTATACTGACCTGTATTCCATCCAATAGCATAGACCGTGACACCAATACCTGCATACAGAATGGGTACCTTCCAATACTTTCTATTGTAAATTTGACCTAAACCTGGAAGTAAAGCTGAATAAACAGTTGCTTTATGTGGTGAATGCTCCTTTATTTTAATAGGTAAAATAACAGTATCAGACTGTATTTTTTGTGCTTTTACATTTTGTCCGAAAATTAGCACAACAAAACACACGACTACAAATAAAAGGAGTGTTTTAAAATAATTCAAAATCGTATCTTTTTGAGTTTCATTTATGATTTCATCTGGTCTAGAACGCCTAAAATACGTTCCAAATCATCATCTGATTTAAAAGGAATAATAATCTTTCCATTTCCTTTATCAGTACGTTTCATGTCAATATTAGACCCAAAATGCTTCGACAAATGCTCTTTAAGACTTTCATATTCTTCAGCTAAACGAACTGGACTAGTCTTCTCTTTTACGGGAACGTTATTAGGTGTGCCATTATTGGCTTCACGGACCATTTCTTCAATTTTCCTTACTGATAATTCCTGAGCCGCAGCCATCTTAAAGATGGACAGTTGATACTCTCTGTTATCAACATTTACAAGAGCACGAGCATGCCCCATAAGAATTTGCTTCTCACGAATCCCTTTCTGAATTTCAGCAGGAAGTTTCAGAAGACGCAGGTAGTTTGATATGGTTGAACGCTTTTTCCCAACGCGATCACTCAAACTCTCTTGTGTCAAATCACACTCGTCAATCAGTCTCTGATACGAAATTGCAATCTCAATAGAATCCAGATCTTCACGCTGAATATTTTCAACCAAAGCCATCTCAAGCATCTTATCGTCTTCCGCAAGGCGAACATAGGCTGGAATCTTTGTCAACCCTGCAATTTTAGATGCTCTTAAACGACGTTCACCCGCAATAAGTTGAAATGAATTGCTATTGAGTTTACGAACAGTGATAGGCTGAACAATACCAATTTCTTTAATCGATTTAGCTAATTCATTTAAAGCTTCCTCATCAAATTTGGTTCGAGGTTGAAAAGGGTTCACCTCAATTTTCGATAGTTCAATTTCATTGCTAAGCTCATACTCCTGACGTGATGGACGATTTTGAAAATCATCTCTATCATCAATCAAAGCTCCTAAGCCTCTACCTAATGCACTCTTTTTAACCATAACATATCATTATAAAATATGAATTCGACTAGATTCTTAAACCTAATCGAATTACATTTTCTTATTTCTTAATTTCGTTTTCTTGATGCACTTCTTTAACCTCAGCATTATTCTCTACAAGCTCTCTTGCTAAGTTCAAATAATTAATAGCACCGTTTGATTCTGCATCATATAAAATAGCAGGCTTGCCAAAACTTGGCGCCTCTCCCAGTTTTGTATTTCGTTGAATAATCGTTTCGAAAACCATATCCTGAAAATGCTTTCTAACTTCACTTACAACCTGATTAGAAAGGCGTAAGCGACTATCATACATGGTTAATAAGAAACCTTCAATTTCCAATTCAGGGTTCAATCTACTTTGAATGATCTTAATGGTATTTAAAAGTTTACCTAAACCTTCCAAAGCAAAATATTCACACTGTACAGGAATTAAGATTGAATCTGCGGCAGTCAAGGCATTTACAGTGATTAGTCCTAATGATGGTGAACAATCGATTAAGATATAATCGTAATCGTCGCGAATCACATTCAAAACATTCAGTAGAATTTTTTCACGATTAGCTAGATTCAACATCTCAATTTCTGCACCAACCAAATCGATATGCGAAGGAATAATATCCAAACCCTCCATCTCGGTTTTTAGGATTGCATCTCTAGGATTTGTACCATCAACAATACACTCGTATAAGCTATTTTCAATTGCACGAACATCAAAACCATAACCCGATGTTGCATTAGCTTGAGGATCGGCATCAACGATAAGAACGCGATGTTCCAACACGGCAAGACTAGAAGCTAGATTGATAGCTGTGGTTGTTTTTCCAACACCACCTTTTTGATTTGCAAGAGCGATTATTTTAGCCATAAAGAATTCCTATTTTAATCAGAGAAACGAGTCCGATCCGCCTCTCTATTGTAGATACAACACTTACCTTCAGCACAAGTAGAACATCGATCCAACCAAGCATAATCTCTTATATCCTAGTCTTATCAGTTCAGAATTTCGCTAGTTTCAAAGATAGTATTTTAAAAGACATTTAAAATTCAGAGACACTTATACTTATTAAAAGTAAGCTGAAAGTTATAAACAATTTCAAATAGCTTAAACCTCTGCATAGAGTTTTAAACTCTCAGCCAACAACTGCGCCTTATCAATAGGAACAACCACTGGAATCTCACAAACAATCCCACCTGCAAGGTTTGATATTGCTGCAATTTCTGCAGCACTCATACCTGCAGCCAAACAAAGCGTAGCCACCGAAATAACAGTATCTCCTGCTCCTGAAACATCAGCAATTTTTCTAACAACAGCAGGAATATGCTCATAAGTATTTTCATTACTGATAAACACACCTAATTCTGAAAGTGTAATCAATAATTTATCAACGCCCATCTCTGTCTGAAATTGTTTCGCTGCTCTAAATAAACCATCGATATCGCCTTTCTTTAAAATCAAATTGGAACCTTCAAGAAATTCTTTGAAGTTTGGCTTAAATAAAGTCACATTTTTATAGTCCAAATAATGACGTTTTTTAGGATCAACCGAAACCGGGATTCCTAGTTCTTTAGCCTTACTCGTTACCGTCTCGATTAGCTTCTTAGTGATCAACCCCTTGTCATAGTCTTCAAAAACGATGGCATGTATCGTTTGACTATTCATCAAATCAAGAACATGCTCAATAAATGCCTTTTCTGTTTCATCAGCCAATTCGTGAGTATCCTCTTCATCAATACGAATCACATGCTGATTGTTGCTAATAAATCTGGTTTTAACTGTTGTTCTACGATGAGAACTCACAACAATACCCGATTGCTCTTGTTGAATCTCAGATAAAAGTTTGACAAAATCTTTGCCTCTATCATCATCACCAATTACAGAACACAATATAGGATTAGCTCCAAGCGATTTAATATTCAAAGCCACATTAGCAGCGCCACCAAGTCTATTTTCGCGACTTGAGCACGAAAAAATGGGCACAGGTGCTTCCGGAGAAATACGATCAACCTCGCCCCATGCGTAGGCGTCAACCATAACGTCACCTATAATAAGAATATTGTAATCGGAGAAGGATTCGAAAACACGATTCAATTCAGATTTATTCACAAGCGGTATTTTTATTTGTTTGCCCAACAAAGATAAACAAATTCGAATCTTTAAAAATAGGTAGAGGTAGCTTTAGATTTTTTTAAGACATCAGTCAATTGATATCATCCTGATTAACATCTATTCAATTTCTTTCTTCGTATTAGCATTCACAAAAAGAATATGACCTAAACGCTCATACCCCATAAACATTTCAGCTCCTTCGTGTTTAATACTATCACCTCTAAAACCAATCAAGGTTAAACCTGCATGTTCAGAACGTTCATTAATAAGATCCTTAGGAGAAACATCATCTTGCGCTATTAACACCTCAACATTTGTACTTATAATCGGTAGTCGACCCGAAGCAATCATTTCATCAAGACTCTCTCTAACCTCCAGAGCTTGTTCTGCCTTACAAATATTAAAAATCTTAATATCAGCCTTCTTCCAATCAGGATGCCCAGCAATAATAAAGCTCAATAAAATCATCAAGTTTGCATTATCAGCATCACTGGGTTTAATCCAGATATGAATATCCGACTTCAGGTTAAAACGACGATTAGAAGAAGCCAAGACACAAAAATCAAAATTACCTGCATTGGCTAAAGCATAGTTTTCTATAATCTCATCTAAATTTTCAGCAGTCTCTTTGTCGTATTCAAAAATCACCATATTATTTTCCATACCTGCAACTCCAGGCAACTGTATTGCTTGAGCAATAGCTGAAGTATATGAAGGCGAAATAATAGTGTCCACAAAAACATGATTGCCGACATTTTCAGAACGACTCACCAACAAATCAAGCTCTTGCATAGCTTGATTATGTGTAGCCTTAGAATAATACCCTTCTATTCGATGCAGATAGGTTCCAAAACCATATTTGTAGGCAATCCAGTTTAATAATTTAAAAGCCGTATCTCGTTCAAAAGAATTCTTTGATATACAAATGGCACTTGGTCTCCACTCCTGCACGCGTTTTTTCCCTGCTTTTTGCAGAAACACTTGAACGTTCCTATGTAGCTGATATAATGAATTCAAAAAAATTGAAGCCAACCCATGTCTGTCCTTATGATAGTAATTCATATACAAATAAGTTAAAACCATCAGCATAATTGCCAGTAAAGCATATACGGTATTAATCTTAAACATGACCAAAATCGATACGACAAAACCTAGCAATGACAAATACCATTTCGACTTAAAAGAAGGTCTATAACTAGGCGATGAACCAAAATGGTTTAAAAAAGATATCAAACAAAGCGCACCATAGGTTACCATGAAAAACATAGATATAACCTCTGCAACGGCGTTTATATCACCCATAAATACAAAAAACAGAGCAATCAAACACGTCACCATTGAAGCATTTATCGGTTCGCCATCTTTTTGACGCCCTTTTGCTAACCACCTATTGAGTCCTTTCGATGGCAAGGATCTATCAACAGAAAGAGCTTGCAAAGTTCTTGGTGCCACCATTACCGAACCTAAAGCCGACGAAATGGTTGATGCGGCCAAACCCAAAGGGATTGCAATAGCACCTCCCAGTGCAATTTGCCCCATAACCAGCTGATTACCTATCAGATCTTGAACACTAGCATATTGAGCTAATTTATACACAACAAAAACATAAATTATCATGCCTATAAATGTAGCCGCTGTTGTGCCCCATGGAATTGATTTGGCAGGATTTTTAAGATCCCCTGAAAGTCCTACTCCAGCAGTCATTCCCGTAAAAGCAGGGAAGATAATGGCAAATATGACATAAAATTGATCTGAGTTTCGAAACTCAGCTTTAAACAAAGAAAAATCAGAAACCGACGCATGAGCCGTATCACCAAGAAAAAATAAAAGAAGTGATGCAAAAAGTATCGCCGCCACAAAATAAAGTGCCTTAACTCCCAAATTAGCACCTTTTTTTAGAATTAAAGCTGATAAGATTAACATGGCAGGTACAGAAACGACTTGCCGAGGCAAAGACAGATCGTAAGTTGATGAAACCCAATTAAAAATAGGCTCAAAGGCTTCGGTAAAAGCAATGACATAGAAAGCAACCGAAATGGCCTGTGAAAAGAATAGTGCCAAACCAATTGTGGCTCCAATATTTAAACCAAAAGAACGAGAGATAATAAAATATTCACCCCCGCCTTCAACTCGCTTATTTGTTGCGAGCTCCGAAATAGCAAAAGCAGTTGGTATTGTTACTAAATGCCCCAGCAGGATAATTAGAATGACACCCCAGAAACCAAGATTCCCAACGGCAAAGCCAAATCTTAAGAATAAAACTGCTCCTAATATGGTCGATATAGCTGTAAAGAAAACAGGTGCCGTTCCAAATTTCCGTTTTTCTACTCCCTCTTGCATAGATTCTTAGTATTGATTTTAATTTTCCTTTTGTACTAAAATTAAACTTTTTATTTGGTCATACTAACCTTTCATAACAAAATCTTCAGATGAAAACTCTAATTTTAAATACTTACAGACTTAATCTGTTCAACATTTTTAAGTGCTAATACAGGAAATTATTACTATTTTCGGCTTTAATTATCACATCTAGATTTTTAACAATATAGCTTTACTAAATATTAGCGACAGACATAGTTGAACCTACACTAACCTGTTAACTAACAAATAAGCTATATTTAAAAGACATAAAAACGAAAAACAATGAAGAAAATATTATTTGCACTTCCTCTATTACTTCTGTTTGCATGTAATCAGGAACCTACTGTTAAAATAAAAGGTAGCATTAAAAAAGGTGAAGGGATTACACTGTATCTTGACAAGCTTCATACAGCTCGCGTAGAAACAATTGATTCAGTTAAGCTTGATAAGGATGGTGAATTCAGTTTTAAAACAAAATCGTCACAACCTGAATTTTATTTATTGCGTTTATCAAACGGTAAATTACTAACACTTTTAACAAGTCCAGACGAAGAGGTTGAGGTGAATTCACTTTCTACTCATATGAACCAAGCTTATATTGTTTCAGGTTCTACTGGTTCTGTCTTTGTAAAGGACTTAAATGATAAACTTCAAGAAACCAAGGATAGTTTAGCTGTAATCAGAAAAGAATTAAAGAAGAAAAAAGCAGATCCAAACTATTCCAGTATTTCTCAGAATTTGTTGGCTAAGTATATTGAAGTTATTCAAGATCAAAGAGAATTCTCGGCCAACTTCATCATGAAAAATGCCACTTCTCTTTCAAGTTATTTAGCTCTTTATCAGAAAATCGATGAAAACACATATACCTTGAATGAAAATAGCGATATCAATTATGCTAAGGTTGTTGCTTCATCGATGCGAGCTTTATATCCGGAACACGAATACACAAAAGCTGTGTTGGCAAATCTGGAGACCATGCAAAAAAGATTGGATAACATTAAAATGAAAAACCTTATTAAAGAAAAAGGTGCAAACTATCCAAACCTTAGTCTTAAGAATACCTCTGGAAAAGAGATCAACCTGAATTCTTTAGATGGAAAACTGATTGTTTTAACTTTCTGGGCATCACAAGATGCTAACTCAAGAAAGCATAACAACACACTAAAAAAAATCCATTCAAAGTATAAGAACAAAGGCCTGGAGATCTATCAAGTTTCTGTTGATCAGGATGCTAAACTATGGAAAGAAGCTATTGAGAAAGATGGTTTAAATTGGATAAATGTTTGCGATCCTGAAAATGGTAGTGCTTTAGCAGTTCGCAATTTTAATGTTCAGCAAATTCCTGCAAACTACATCATCAGTAAACAAGGTGATATTGTAGGTAAAAACCTATACGGATTAGCTCTTGAAGAGAAAGTTGCTCAATACATCAAATAAGAAAATAAAACATTAAGTCTGGAATTCAACCAGACTCATAACTATAGCTTAATTAAGCAAACGTATGACAACTGGGGAAAAGATATATTTTGCTTCTGATGTTCACTTGGGATCACCAGCTTTAAACAACAACCTTCAACGTGAAAAGTTGTTTGTAAAGTGGCTAAATCAGGTAAAAAAGGATGCTAAGGCCATTTACTTAATGGGCGATATTTTCGATTTCTGGTTCGAATACAAAAAAGCTGTACCTAGAGGATTTACAAGATTTTTAGGCACACTTGCTGAAATTTGCGACTCCGGAATAGAAGTCCATTTTTTTACAGGAAATCATGATATCTGGGTTTTTGATTACCTACCAAAGGAAATCGGAGTTATTGTTCATCGAGATGTGCTTAAGACAGAAATTGATGGCAAAAAATTCTTTCTAGCTCATGGCGATGGTTTAGGTCCTTACGATAAGGGCTACAAAATGCTAAAGAAAATATTTACCAGTAAATTCTTGCAGTGGTGCTTTGCTCGTTTGCATCCTAACTTTGCAATTGGAATTGCTCACAAGTGGTCTTCGCATAGTCGCTTAAGCGATGGTAAAGTTGAAGCTGATCAATTTAGAGGCATGGATAAAGAATGGCTGATTCTCTTTGCAAATGATATTCTAAAAAACGAATATTTCGATTACTTTGTTTTTGGGCATCGCCATTGTCCATCGAATATTGAAATTGACAAAAAAGCCCGATACATTAATACGGGCGATTGGATTTCCCACTTCACATACGCCGTGTTCGATGGAGAAAAAATGGAACTCATGAACTTTGAAAAACCTGAAGCCTAGCTTCAACCCCACAGGTATAAATCTCATTAAACCTCAACTAAATTCTTATTATGGAATTTTTATATATCGCAATCGGAATATTAAAAGGGATGATAATTGCATGGCTGATTTTACGCAAAAAATTAAATACTGCCGCAGCATTGCACCGGGAAGAGCTTTTGAAAAAAGAAAATGCATTTATTCTTGAGAAGAGTGAGTTGGATCAATCTAAAATGAGATTTGAAGAAAGAGCTATCAATCTTCAGAATGAAAAACAAGTGCTTCAAGCTGAGATTTCAGCAGAAAGAGAAAAGAACGAAAAATTAAATCGTTCGGTTTCCATTTCGGCAACGGAGCGTAAGAATTTAGAAGAAAAGCTTGAGTATCAGAAAAGAGAACTTGAAGAGCTTCAAAAGCGATTCACAACTGAGTTTGAAAATATTGCCAACAAAATTCTAAAAGAAAACTCAAAAGAATTCACCAGTTCGAACCAAAAGAACATGGATGAGATTTTGAGTCCAATCAAAGAGAAACTGATCTCATTTGAAAAAAAGGTAGAGGAAACTTACGATAAAGAACTACGTGATAAGATTAGCTTACGTGAGGAAGTAAAAAAGCTTTACGATTTAAATACTAGAATTTCCGATGAAGCCAACAACCTAACAAAAGCGCTTAAGGGTGATGTAAAAAAGCAAGGAAATTGGGGTGAGGTTGTTCTAGAGCGAATTCTTGAAAGATCGGGATTGACTAAAGGTCAGGAATACGACAGAGAAGTTTTCATGAAAAATGGTGATGGACAATCCATTCGTCCCGATGTGATTATTCGTCTTCCTGAAGAAAAACATATTATTGTTGATTCTAAAGTATCATTAGTTGCTTACGAAAGGTTTGTAAATGCAGCTAAAGATGAAGAAAGAGAGTATTTTCAGAAAGAACACATCATCTCTTTCAAAACTCACATAAAAGGATTAGCTGATAAGCATTATCAAAGCTCAGCCTCTTTAAATACGCCTGATTTTGTATTGATGTTTGTACCTATTGAATCCTCATTCTCTGTGGCCGTTCAGGCCGATCAGGAACTATTTGGATACGCTTGGGATAATAAGGTCGTTGTGGTAAGCCCATCTACTCTTCTTGCAACTCTTCGTACCATTTCATCAATTTGGAAGCAAGAAAATCAAAATAAAAATGTGATGGAGATTGCCCGCCAAGGTGGGGCTCTTTACGACAAATTTGTTGGTTTTGTTGAGGATCTAATTAAGCTAGGCAAGCAAATGGATGGTTCCCAAAAACTGTATCAGGAGTCGATGAATAAACTTTACAATGGAACAGGTAATTTAGTTGGTCGTGCAGAGAAAATTCGCACACTGGGCGCTAAAGTCAAAAAGAAACTACCACAAGCTATGCTCGACAGAATTAGTGAAGAGAAGGCTGTGGAATAATAACAAATCACCGAATTGTTCGCCTAAGCTCTTGATGGAGTCATTATAAAATTATAATTGCTCGCCTAATCCATTGGTGGAGCCTTCATCAATTTATAATGGCTTCCCTAATCCTCTGGTGGAGCCTTCATTAAATTATAATGGCTTCCCTAATCCATTGGTGGAGCCTTCATTAAATTATAACGATCTTCCTTATTTTCGCATCTTTTATTCGAAACACCTATTCCCTATGGATCACGGGAGCTTTACTGCAAAATTATTGTTAATAATGCAAGTCAGATAAAATGATATAGAAAAGGCTATTTCAAATGAAACAGCCTTTCTTATATCCTTATTTTCTACTTAATCTTCTCCGTTAGCTTCCTTACAAAGCGATATTTATTGAAAAACTCCTTAGCAATCACACGCAAAATAGTATAAGTAGGAATCGCTAACATCATACCCAATATACCCGACATAGATCCAGCGAATAGTATAACTAAGAAAATCTCCAAGGGATGCGCATTCACACTATTCGAGTAGATAAGCGGTTGAAAAAGAATATTATCAATAAGCTGAACAATAAAAAAGACCAGAGCAGTATAACCTAAAAGAGGCACGACTTGGGTATAAAAGTCTACATCTAAATTTGTAGCTATTCCAATAATTAAACCAAACATGGTTCCGATCATTGGACCTATATAAGGGATTACATTAATCAATCCGGCAAACAAACCAACAACAACTGCATGACTAAATCCCATTCCCACAATTGTCAATCCTATAGTTACCATAGTGCCAACAAGAATGACTTCGAAAAAGAGTCCTACAAAGTAGCGCATCAATAGATTCTTTATTGAATCAAGTACATGACGAACGCCCTCTTCGTTTTTTTCTGGCACAAACAAAACCAAGGAATCAACAAAAAGACTACTATCCTTCAAAAAGAAAAATGTGATGAATGAGATGGAGAATAAGGCAATAAATAAGCCTCCAACTGTACCTGCTAAAGATCCAAATATTGACGAAACATCAGAAAATTGAAGAACTGATGATAGATTCTCAGTAATTAGGGCTTGAATTTTAAAATCGCTTCCGTCAGTAGAATACTTAGAAACAAAGGCTTCGATGTTCCTGATCGGTTCATCCAAACTATGAACAGCTGATTGCACATCAATATCCGATAATTGCCTTGCCTCTTCAACAATCATAGGAATAAAGGTTCGGAAGAATACAACCATAATCAGCCAAAGTAAAGCCAAGGTTAAACCCGCGGAAACACTTGTAGGAATGCGTCGTTTCTTAATTGTCGCTTTATTTAGAAAATCGACAACCGGACGTCCAATAAATGAAAGGACAACTGCAATTCCAATATAGGCAAGTATGGCACTGAAATACCAAAATATCAAACCTAAAAAAAACAGGCCGACAGCCGCAATTAAGTATTTCCCTTTTCCATTCATATCATAAGGTTCTTTTTACAGTAATAGACAATGCGTATAGACTACAAAGAAGCGAATTTTGCTTACTTTATTCGATTAAAATTAACAAAAATATTTAGCATTCGATTATTAGGCAAAAATTAAGGGCTATCGAATAATTTCGACAGCCCTTAAAAAAAAACGATATAAGTTCAATATCAATTTAAACTCAAATTACTGAGACCTAAATAGAAACTGGCTCTTTAACTTTTTGCTTCATCAAAGCAATTTCCAGAACATCCATTACATCTTCTACATAATGGAATTTTAGTCCTTTTAAATATATTGGCTTAATTTCTTCGATATCTCTTTCATTCTCGTGACAAAGAATAATTTCCTTGATTCCGGCACGTTTAGCCGCTAAAATCTTCTCGCGAATTCCTCCAACTGGTAATACTTTTCCTCTCAAAGTAATCTCGCCTGTCATGGCCAGGTTCTTCTTAATTTTACGTTGCGTAAAAGCAGAAGCGATAGATGTAATCATGGTAACACCTGCCGATGGTCCATCCTTTGGAATAGCACCTTCTGGAACGTGAATATGAAGATTCCACTTATCGAAAGCTTCTTGATTGATATCTAGTTTCGCAGCATGAGCTCTTAGGTATTCCTGAGCCAATAGAGCTGATTCTTTCATCACATCACCAAGATTACCTGTAAGAGTCAATTTACCTTTACCAGGACTCAAACTCGACTCTACATAAAGAATTTCACCACCTACTGATGTCCAGGCTAAACCCGTTACAACACCAGCAAACTCGTTACCCTGATATTTATCGCGATTGAAACGCTCAGCACCTAAATAGGATTTCAGCTCATCAACTTTTATCACCTTCTCGTAATTATCCTCCATAGCTACTTTCTTAGCTATACCACGCATCAATTTTGCAATCTTCTGATCTAAGCCACGCACACCCGACTCACGAGTATACTTTTCAATAATCTGAACAATGACTTCATTAGGCACTTCAACATGCTCTGCAGTCAATCCATGATTCTCCAATTGCTTAGGAATAAGGTGACGCTTAGCAATCTCTGCTTTTTCTTCAGTAATATAACCACTCACATCAATCATTTCCATACGATCGCGAAGTGGTGCTGAAATTGCGCCAACATTATTTGCTGTAGCCACAAACATAACCTTAGACAAGTCGTAATCTATATCAAGGAAATTATCGTGGAATGCACTATTTTGCTCTGGATCTAAAACCTCCAATAAAGCTGATGATGGATCACCTCTGTGATCAGAACCTACCTTATCAATCTCATCCAAAATAAATACTGGATTCGACGATTTAGCTTTTTTCATACCCATAATAATTCTTCCAGGCATGGCTCCAATATATGTTTTTCTATGTCCTCGGATTTCTGATTCATCGTGCAAACCTCCCAATGACATTCTTACGTACTTTCTATCAAGTGCTCTAGCTATAGATTTCCCTAAAGATGTTTTACCAACACCTGGAGGGCCATACAGACACAAAATTGGCGATTTCAAATCACCCTTTAATTTCAAAATAGCTAAGTGCTCAATGATACGATCCTTAACTTTCTCCAATCCAAAATGGTCAGCATCTAATACATTCTGAGCATTTTTCAAATCGAAATTATCCTTGGTGAATTCGTTCCATGGAAGATCGATCATTTCCTGCAAGTAGTTCAACTGAACTGAGTATTCAGCAGCTTGAGGATTCAATCGCTGTAATTTCTTCAATTCTTTTTCGAACACCTCAGCAACCTCATCGCCCCAAAGTTTCTCTAGAGCTTTCTCTTCAAGCTCCATCACATCCTCTTCTCCTGGATTTCCACCCAACTCATCCTGAATGGTTTTCATTTGCTGATGCAACAAATACTCACGTTGTTGCTGATCCATATCAGTCTTCACCTTCGATTGAATATCATCTTTCAATTCCAAGATTTGAACTTCAGCAGATAAAATCTCCAAAAGTTTCATAGCTCTATCTTGCAATACACCTATGTCTAGAAGACCTTGCTTCTTAATCAACTTCATCTCTGAGTTACTCGAAATAAAGTTGATCAGGAAAGATGATCCTTCAATATTTTTGATAGCAAATGTGGCCTCATTAGGAATCTGAGGACTCAACTTAATCACCTTAATAGCGATATCTTTAATTGATCCAACAAGTGCCTTAAACTGATCATCTTCACTCTCGGGACGGATATCTTTAAGGGTGCTTATTTTTGCAACATGATACGGATCGTTTGAGGTCATTTCCTCAATCTCGAAACGCTTCTTCCCTTGCAAAATAACAGTCGTGGTTCCGTCAGGCATTTCCAAAATCTTAATGATTTGGGCTACGGTACCAATCTTATTCATATCCTCAACTTCTGGTTCTTCAACCTCATAGTCGATTTGAGAAACGGCTCCTAAAAGGCCTTTATTTGCATAAACTTCTCTTACTAGCTTCAAAGATTTCTCTCTGCCAACTGTGATTGGAATAACCACACCAGGGAATAGTACAGTATTGCGAAGTGGCAAAATTGGCAAACTGTCAGGCACTACAAATTCATCAATGGCACTCTCATCCTCATCCGCTATAATTGGAATAAAATCAGAGTCCTCATCCATCAAATTCGTTAGACCTATGCTTCCTATATTGATTTCTATCTTACTACTCATATCTATCTTAGTCTTATTTCTGTCAAAAAATGCAAGAATGCCATACTATCACTCAGTTTGTGACATATTGACGCACTCTTACTTTACAATTATACTTCACGGCTAATAGACAATACTTATGCCAAGAAATAATTAACTAGAACGATTTTCTATATTTAGCTGTTATCTCAAACACATGATCCATAATATCTTCTTCAACTTTATCGAATTCTAAACCTCGACGCTGCATGACCAATTGAGCCACTTCATGAGCAGCCTTTAAGCGGTATTCCTGAAATCCATGATTACCTCCCATTGAAAAAGAGGGAATAAAATTACGTGGAAAGCCTGCTCCGTATACATTGGCACTAACTCCGATTACAGTTCCTGTATTCAACATGGTATTAATACCACATTTGGAATGATCACCCATAATTGTTCCGCAAAACTGCAAACCTGTTTTATCGAATCGATTCGATTTATAATTCCAGAGCTTCACTTCTGAATAATTATTTTTAAGATTCGAGTTATTCGTATCAGCTCCAATATTACACCACTCACCAATCACGGCATTCCCGAGGAAACCATCATGTGCCTTGTTAGAATAACCTAGAAAAACCACATTACTCAATTCTCCACCAGATTTACAATAAGGACCTAAAGTTGTTGCACCATATACTTTTGCTCCCATCTTTAAAGCAGAATGTTCGCACATAGCTAATGGCCCTCGTACCAAAGAGCCTTCCATAATTTCGGCATCTTTACCGATATAGATTGGGCCTTCATTTGCATTAAGAGTTGCAAATTCAACCTTTGCACCCTCCTCAAGAAAAATATTTTCCTCGCCAAGAACATTAACCGTTTTACTAATAACTTGTGATTTCCGCCCTTTAGTTAAAAGTTCGAAATCATCGCGAAGAGCTTTATCGTTAAGCTGAAAAATATCGTAAGCTTTTTCAATTCGAACTAATTCTCCTTGAAAAATAATCTTCTCTGCGTAGTCTGGTAATGAAATATCAAAATCCTCAAGCTTATCTTCACTTACCAATGCTGCTATTAAAATTCCATCATGAACTAGAACTTGCCCTTGAGACAATGACTGAATGGCTTCAATTAATGCTGAATTTGGCAGAACACAGGCATTAATCAGGATATTTTCACCTGCCTTTTTCATCGAATATTTCTTCGAAAGATAATCCTGAGTCATATAACTGATCTCCTGATTAAGATATTTATTCCACTTCTCAGAAATCCTTAAAATCCCCAATCTAATTTCAGAGATAGGTCGAGTAAAGGTCAAAGGCAAGAAATTTTGCCAGCTTTCATTATCAAAAAGAATATAGTTCATAGTGTCTTTTATTTTGTTTGGATTAACAAAAATAAAAAAAGCTCCGATAAATCGGAGCTTTTTTTATATTCTAAACACAATAAGATTATTTCTTAATGTGATTTTTGTATTTGTTCTTAAACTTATCGATACGACCTGCAGTATCGATTAGAGTCATCTTACCAGTATAGAAAGGGTGAGAAGTGTTAGAGATCTCAAGCTTCAATAATGGGTACTCTACGTTATCAATCTCGATAGTCTCTTTAGTTCTAGCTGTAGACTTAGTGATAAAAACAGTCTCATTTGACATGTCTTTAAAAGCTACCAAACGGTAGTTTTCCGGATGTATTCCTTGTTTCATCTTATTCTCTTTAAAATTTCTTATAATCTTCTTCCAATGGACTGCAAAGGTATATATTGTAATTAATTCTGCAAAGAAAAGTCTAAAGAATCTAACTTTTATTGCATTTATTCCTTGAATGCCTTACTTCCTCTGTTTTCCAGAGGGATAATAGGTATTCTTTTAAAGGGTGCTTTAGGGTCAAAAAGGCATCGATAGGTATGATGCTTCTTCATTCTAACTCCTCCAACCGACTCATAAATCGATATCATTTTAGGATTAAAATCACCAACCCACGATAGCTCTACCTCGGTATATTGCTTCTTTGCCTTAATCGCCTTATCCATATGCCAAAAAATAGCCGATTCAATTCCGAATCGTTGATATCTTGGCACAACACCCATAATTGTGATCCGAGCGCGAGTAATGGTTTTACGTTTCAAATGATAGAAGAATTTCAACTTGTTCCAAAAATCAAGTTTCCCATTCATTTTAATCAAAATCTGATTGATATCAGGCATCGCAACAAAAAAACCGATTGGTTTACCTTCGTGGTAAGCAAACCAAATAAATTCCTCCTCAATAATCCCCTTACCTTCACGCGCCATCTTTCGAATGTCTTCAATATCAATAGGCGTGAAATTATCATGAAACTTCCAGGCTTCATTATACACTTCTATGATATCCTGAATATATTTCTCTGAATTCGAAAATTTAAAATGCTCAAACTCAAAGCCTGGTTTCTTTGCTATCCATTCGGCAATTTTCCAAAAACGCTCTGGAAAAGGTTTTGTTCTATCAAGATGATAACTGTATTGTTCAAAGAAAACCTTAAAACCATAAGATTCGAAAAACGCCTTATAATAAGCTTTATTATAAGGCATACCAAAACCTTGTGGCATAAAACCTTCGACTAACAAACCCCAATGGTTATCGTTCTCGCCAAAGTTGATAGGCCCATCCATAGCTTCCATTCCTCTTTCTTTTAACCAATCCTTAGCGGTATCAAAAAGTAAAAAAGCGGCATCCTTATCCTCAATACATTCAAAAAAACCACATCCCCCTGTTGGCTGATCGTAACTAAAAGCCTTATGGGTATTTATAAAAGCTGCTATTCGTCCAATCACCTGACCTGCTTCATTGGTTAAAACCCAACAAATTGCTTCTCCATGTTTAAAGAATGAATTCTCCTTAGGATCAAAAATCCCATTTATTTCTCCATCCAAAGGACAAGCAAAATTAGGGTCATTCTTATACAGTGTTCGAGCAAAATCTAAAAATGATTGCTTTTGACTTTGACTTACAACTTCAATTATATTCATTTGATATTTTAAATGTTACAGATTGAAAATATGATTTTAAAAAGATTAATTGCGACTTGAAATCTTAGATAACAATCTTAAGATTTCAAGATATAACCAGATTAATGTTACCATGATACCAAAAGCACCATACCATTCCATATATTTTGGAGCACCCTGCTGAGCACCTTTTTCAATAAAATCAAAATCTAATACCAAGTTTAGTGATGCAATAGCAACCACAAATAGACTAATTCCAATGCTGACTAAACTATTCCCAAAGGCAAACCCCATATCCACGCCAAACATGCCTAGAATCCAAGTTGCCATATAGAATATAAAGATTCCTCCTGTAGCAGCAATAACGCCAGTTCTAAACTTCTTATTCACCTTAATAAGTCCAGCCTTATAGGCAAAAAGCATCATGAATAAAATAGCAAAGGTTAGGCCAACAGCTTGCATCACAATTCCCGGATATATGGCATTAAAACTTGCAGATAATCCTCCCAGTAATAATCCCTGACAAACCGCATAAATGGGTGCTGTAAATGGTGACCAAACAGGCTTGAAAATTGTGATTAATGCTAAAACAAAACCGCCAACACCACCACCAATCATCCATGGCATAATTGCAGTAGACAAACCGCCAGTTGGTGCAGATTCAAAATACATACCCCAGGTATAGCTTGCAGCTGATACAACCAAAAGCAACATTAGTGCAATTTTATTCACCGTTCCACTAACAGTCATCACATCCTCGTAGGTTCCATATCTTGCTTTCGCGAAAATTTTATCTGTTAATGCAGGGTTTGAACTTTTTGTAAAACTCATAATTCTTTATTTATTTTTATTCTAACACGAATTTAAGCAATATCGTGCAGTTCATGATATCATTTAACGAGTCGTTTATTTTGTTTTGAATGCACAAAACGACGACTCTTTATTTTTGAAATTCAAATTTAGGGATTATTTCACAATTCATTTATTAGAATTAAGAATTTAATCTCAATTCATGTCAGGAAATTCTGCCTGTAATTCTTCATAAACTTCAAGCCACTTATCATCAGCCACTTTTAACTTTCGAACATTTGAAAACGCGAGTTTCTTTAATAATTCATTTCTACGAGCAATCTTCCCAATAGCTCTAGGTAATTGCCTAATAAAATAGCTATGTTGTGGATGAGCAGGCAAGCAATTCATATAATTTTCAAAAATTGCACTCCCTCTTTTCTTGTCAATTAAGGCTAAACGTCCAATAGTCATTGTCGCACAAAGCTGATTCTTTTCTTCATCAGACTTTATCCAAGTGAGTATGTGAGTATCCAAGTTTGGTAAAGCAATCAACAAATTCATACAAAGCTGCTCAAGCAATTCGTTACTATCCGCCTCATCAATCCATCTTTTGAGTTGCTGCTCACTTACTTCTTGAGGCTTCTCCAACAAGCTTGCCATAATTCGGCTTTCGCGAAATCCTTTTGCCCACAGCTTATGAGCAAGTAAATGATTTGGTTCATATCGTTTTGCTAGTTCTTTCAAATTTACAACAGAAGCACCCAATGCCTTCTGATAATTCAATCCATATTTTTTCATTTCAGAGTGTACTTCTCCATTTCTAAACTGAAGAACTTCCTTAAACAATTCCTGAAATTGCTTTTCTATATTTTCATCGTCTATAAAAAACTCCATAATTCGTCTGTTTAGTCTAATATTACTACAAAAAAAGCCTTGTTTTTCGTTCTACAAAGGAAAACAAATAATTATCTGAAAAAAATATATACACCTAACTAATTGCAAAGCAACAACAACAGTCATTACAGAATGTTTTTTATTATTTTTTTTACAAATAGGTTTGGAACTTAAGTTTAGTTTTTCATATCTTTGCATCGCAAAAGGGAACAAATGGTGGTTGTAGCTCAGTTGGTTAGAGCGCTGGTTTGTGGTTCCAGAGGTCGGCGGTTCGAAACCGCTCATCCACCCCAATGCAAAACGCAGATACTTTTAATTAAGTATTTGCGTTTTTTTATGCATTAATTTTAAAGGGAATCATTCCAGGCTTTTTGATTACTTTTGCCATCTATAAAATTCAAACACGACAGAATGAATCAAAAATCGTTACTTGTATATGGCAGCCTAATTCTAGCCATGCTATTTTGGAGTTTTTCCTTTATATGGACCAAAATAGTCTTCTTGGTTTACAATCCAGTCACGACAGTGTTTCTACGTCTTATTATTTCATCGGTCATTTTATTTGCAGTAGGTAAAGGATTCAAAAAACTAGGTACTATCGAGAAAAA